>JAUWYD010000225.1 GCA_030616025.1 Chloroflexota bacterium | reverse complement strand
GGTGGTGCGCGTGGGTGCCGACATCGGCATCCAGTGCCTGGAATGTGACCGCAGGGTGTTGCTGCCGAGACGCATACTTGAGAACCGAGTCAAGGCCTTCGTGTCCCAAGGAAGGGTACCTCCCTCTGTGGGGCACGAATCATGACTCAGGATAGAACTTTCGCCGCCGTCGTCAGGAACAGGAACTTCTTCGTCCTCTGGATGGCACAGATCTTCTCCCAGACGGCGCAGAACGGCATCCACTTCGTTCAGTTAGTGCTGATCGAGACCCTCACTCGCTCCACAGCGCACATGGCAGTCATGATACTATCCTTCAGCCTGCCAGCTGTGTTGCTGAGCTCCGTGGCCGGGATCGCGGTCGATCGCCTCTCAAACAAGGTGATCATGTTGGCTAGCAACGGCATTCGGGTGCTAACGGTCGCCATCTACATCGTGGTTCTGGACCGGCTGGAGGGATGGTCACTGCTGATGGTCATCTATGCGGTCACCTTCATCTCTTCAGGCATTGGCCAGTTTTTTGCTCCGGCTGAGGCAACCACCATACCCCTGCTGGTGGGAGAAGAGCGGCTGTTGACCGCCAACGCCCTTTTCAACTTGACGCTCATCGGCACCCAGGTGATGGGCCTAGTGATCGTGGCTCCCTTGACGGTAAAAGTATTGGGAATAAAGGGCGCCTTTTCCACGGTGGCGCTGATGTATCTAGTTGCCATGCTACTCGTGTCTCGCATACCCCGCGACAAACCCAGGTTGCTGGTCGAATCTGGGGCCTCTATGCTGAAAACGGCTTGGGAAGAGCTGTGCGAGGGATGGCGTTATGTGGCCGGCAAGCGACCCATACTCATCGCGCTCAGCCAACTGACCATGGCCACCACTCTAATGTTGATGATGGCCATGATCGCTCCTGGCTATGCCACTCGGGTTCTGGGCATGCTGCCTGAGGATGCGGTTCTCGTGTTCGCACCCGCAGGTGTGGGCATGCTGGCTAATGCCTTTTTGGTGGGACGCTTCGGGTACAGATTCCGCCGAGAAGTGATGTCCAGCCTCGGGTTTTCAGCTATGGTTGTCACGCTCTTGGGCTTTGGCCTGGCGGGCTTCGACCTTCCCTTGTGGTCGAGCATCCCCAAAGTGCCGACAGTCATGCTCTTGTCTCTGACGCTGGGAGCGGAGATGTCTTTGGTGGTCATACCTTCGGAGACCCTTCTGCAAGAGAAATCGCCGCCTGAGCTTAGAGGGCGAGTCATTGCAGTATACTTCCTGCTAGCCAACTTGGTCGCGATACCCATCATGCTCGTGGTGGGAACTTTGGCGGACCAGCTGGGAATCGCTCAGGTCGTCATGGGAGTGGTCGTGATTCTCATGGTGGTAGCGGCCACGACTACGTATCAGGCTTTCAGGCTTCGCACGGTGGACGGAGGACTCTTTGATGCTGGCGCAGCGATTGAGTACTACGCGCACTCAGGGGACGAGTAGATGACGAGGAGAGAATGGGTCTAGACACGAAGGTGCTCGCAATAGGCCTGGATGGCGTTCCCCTCAGTATCATAAGGTCTTGGGCCGCGGAGGGTAGACTACCCAATCTTCGCAGACTGATGGAGCAGGGAGCGGTGGGGGAGCTGAAGTCAACGATACCTCCCACCTCCGGTCCTTCCTGGTCTACCTTCATGACTGGCAAGAACCCGGGCAAGACCGGGATATACGATTTCCTCTACCGTCAGGAAGGGACCTACATCTTCCCGCCAGTGAACGCCAGCATGCGCGACGGTCTGGCCGTATGGAAACTCCTCAGCGATCAGGGCAAGAAAGTGGGGATAGTGAATGTACCCATGTCCTACCCCGTGGAGGAAGTGAATGGGTTCATGATCAGCGGCTGGATGACGCCTTATTCGGCCCAGGATTTCAGCTACCCCCCTGAGTTGTGGCGGGAGCTAAGAGATGGAGCTGGGTACTATGCCATCTACCCCACAGAGACCTTCTCCGAAGCCCGCCGTGAGAGCTTCCTGAAGGCTTGCGATGAACTGCTGGACTTGAGGTCTCGAACAGTCTCGTACCTGATGGACAGATACCCTGCTGACCTGTTCATGGTCGTCATTTTCGACACCGACCGCATCTTGCATCAGCTATGGCACTACCTGGATCCCGCTCACCCGTGGAGGGACCCCGGGGACGGCACGGACAAGAGCGGGCCGGTGGTGCGATACTTCCAGAGGGTGGACGAAAAGGTCGGTGAGATGATCAGCAGGGTTGATGAGGATACGCTGGTCATGGTTCTCTCCGACCACGGCATGGGTCCGGCCCATAACTTCATCGTCCTCAATAACTGGCTCTTGGATGTTGGACTTCTGCGGTTGAAGCGTGATCCCTGGAGAGTCCTCAAGTATCAACTCTTCAGGAGAGGGCTCACACTGCGCAACGTCCATGGTGTTGCTGACAGGATCGGCCTTGCCAAGCACGCTGAGTACAAGGGTCTCTACTCGATGGACTACGTTATGAAGCGGGTATTCCTGTCCTTCTTGGATGTGGACTGGTCACGCTCCAAGGCCTACTCCTTTGGTCGCCACCTGGGCTCCATTTATCTCAATGTGAAGGGCAGGGAGCCTGAGGGTATCGTGAACCCTGGCCGAGAGTATGAGGAGGTGAGGGAGGAGATCGTTCGCATGGCCCGGCAATTCGTCCATCCGCGTACGGGCGAACCCTTAATTGGCGAGATCCTGAAGAAGGAGGACATCTATCACGGGCCTCATCTCGACCGGGCACCAGACCTCATGCTGCGCCCCAGGGATGAGAGGGACATCTTCTTTGGGCTTGCCGATTTCGGTTCCAATATCACCGTGGACACAGTTTATCGGTACTCGGGCATGCACCGTGACTATGGCATGTTGATGATGAGTGGTAAAGGAGTCAGGAGAGGAGCCACAATAGAGAGCGCAGGTATCGAAGACCTGGCCCCTACGATACTTTACGCCATGGGGTTGCCCATCCCTCGGGATATGGACGGACGACCTCTGGCCGAGCTCTTCTCGGAGGAGTTCAGAGCGCAGGTTCCCGTGCACTATGCCGGAGAGGATTCCTCAAGGGAACTCCGTGAGACGGGATACACCGAGGAAGCAGAGGAGGAGATCAGAGAGCGATTGAAGGGCTTGGGGTACCTGGGCTAAGGCTGGTCGGCCTAGCGGCTGAGCAGCAGAGTAGTCAGATTGATGACCTCATCGGCCGCTAGTTTGATGGAGAGCTCTTTGACGAATGCGCCCATGACGGGCCAGTACTTCTTGTTGAACCTGGGCAGCACGGATATGACCTTGTCGCCCAAACCTTTCTCTATCTCCTCATGTTGTCGTAGCCATTCCTCGGAAGTCTGGTCCTCCTCCTCTTCGCCAGCAGCGGTCATGATCTCTTCTGAGATCCAATCGCCGAAGATGGGAGAGCAAAG
>JAUWYD010000187.1 GCA_030616025.1 Chloroflexota bacterium | reverse complement strand
AACACCTTTGTCGCGGTTGGGTGGCCCGGCAGGGTTGGGGTTGCCATTGGTTTGAATGAGGAAAGGATATCGGTGGCAGGCTTGTCCTCGCCATCTCAGGATGCCTCGCTGGACGGCATCCCACTTCCCTTCCTGTTGCGTGAAGTGCTTCAGTATGCAGGAGACATCCGCACGGCAATGCGGCTGATCGCTAGCGCTGAGCGCACAACCGGTTACAATGTGGTCATCGGTGATGGCAAGCCGGCGGACGCTCAGGCCTTGGAGTTCTCAGCCCATCAGTACGCCGTCTTCGAAGCTGACAATGACGTTGTCGTGCGCACCAATCACTATCTGGATCCGAGCCTCTCGGAAACTCAACTGGTCTCATCTCGCAGTGACAACGAGAGCAGTCGTGCGCGCTTGGAGGCGCTATCTCACGTGCTGAGCAGGGACTTCGGGCGCATGGATTCGTCCAGCGCCATGAACCTGCTGAGGCAGGGGTATGACGCCGACAGAGGCGACTATGGTGCGGGAGATCGGGAGCGTGTCTTGGGGGTTCTCATCGCCTCCAGCGACCTAGAGGTGTCCGTAGTTCTGTATCCGGAAGGAAGGGCCGCGAGCCTTGGTGTCAAACTGGATGAGGAACTCTGAGCCTCCTCCACTGAGTCCACCGCTCCCAGCGTGAAGTTGCTGAACTGGCTTCCCCGTAGCTAATCTCGGTGATGGCTCGGAGAGTCATAGGAGGCTTCCTGTGAGACGAGCGACCGGTCTCTCCATCTGATTTGCTGGTTCCTGATCTTCGCCGCCAGACTCAAGATTGGACCTGGCGTAGGCCACGATGGATCTGTCTCTGCGGTTCGCTCCGGGACCCCCAGAGTCTTTCCGGGCTGCAAGAGGGCACTGAAATCTGATCCATCTTCGGTTACATATCTTGACAATAGGCGATGGAGAACGTACAATTTCGGCAAGCATGGTCTGAGCGGCAGGCACGGGTTGCATGTAGGGTATCATGGCTGGCGAGAAGATCCTTATTGTCGAAGACAGCCCAGAGTTCCTGAGAATCCTAGCGGAGGACGTATTGCCCTTGCATGGCTATGAGGTTCTGACTGCTACCAGTGGGGAGCAGGGAGTGAGCAAACTGTGCTTGGAGAACCCTGATATTCTGTTGCTCGATGTGCAGTTGCCAGATATGTCCGGTTTGCAGATCGTGAGGGCCGTGCAAGAGGAGCGAGGTGATGTGCCCATCATCCTGATGACCGCTTATGGGTCCGAGAGCCTGGCGGTGGAGGCCTTTCGTCTCGGGGTGAGGGACTATATCATCAAGCCCTTTACCCCGGCACAAGTGGTAGGCGCTATCGAGCGCGCTCTCAGCGAAACCAGACTGCGCAGGGAGAACGAACAGCTTGGCATACTCTCCGCTGTGGGGAAATCGGTCGTGTCTTTGATGGACCTCGAAGAGTTGTTGAGCTGCATAGTGGAGGCCGGCGTTTACGTTACCAAGGCTGAGGAAGGCTTCCTCCTACTGGTCGATCCCGAGACTAGCGATCTCTACCTCAGGGCAGGGAGGGATCTAGGCGAGGCTGAGGCCCAGGGTTTCAGGGTCAAGGTAGAAGACAGTCTGGCTGGGCAGGTGGTTCGGACTGGCAAGCCGGTGAGACGTGGCGGGAAGGGAACGGGACGAGATTTCAAAGTTAAGACCGGATACTTGGTGAAATCCCTACTCCACGTGCCTCTGCGCTTGAGAGGAGAAGTCATCGGCGTGTTGTCGGTCGACAATCAGGTATCTGACCAGGAATTCAGCGGGGACGACGAGCACGCGCTCTCTGCCTTGGCCGACTACGCGGCAATCAGTATCGAAAACGCTACTCTGTACGATGAGATCAGGAACAACATGGGCGATCTGAAGCGCTCTCAGCAGGAGTTGATCGAATCGTCGAGGCTCGCTGCTGTGGGTACGTTGGCTGCGGGCGTGGCTCACGAATTCAACAACCTCTTGGCCGCCATCTTGGGGCACTCTCAGATAGGTTTGATGTCTGATGACTTGGACGAGATCAAGGAAGCGCTAGGCGTGGTCGTCCGTTCCGTTGACAGGGCCAAACGGATCAGCTCGAACCTCTTGGCTTTTTCCAGGAGGGAGGGACCCGTGATGGAGTTGGCCGATGTCACCGCGGCGGTTGAGAGCCCCCTGCGGCTAATGGAAGGGGATCTGGAGAGAGCCAACATCAAGCTTGTGCGGAAGTTCTCTACGGTTCCTCCCATCATCTGTGACACGGGCCAGGTGTCTCAGATATGCTTGAATCTGTTGACCAATGCCCGAGATGCAATGCTTCCAAAGGGTGGCACTCTGACAGTGGAGATCAAGCGGGATCAGGAGGAGGTAGTGATCGGCTTCTGCGACACAGGTTCTGGAGTGCCGGATCACATCATGGACCGCTTGTTCGAGCCTTTTGTGACCACCAAGGGGCCATTGGGAGGCGGACCACTGGCCGGCACCGGGCTGGGCCTCTCTGTGTCCTACGGCATCGTCAAGAACCATGGTGGCACTATCGAGGTGGAGACCGAGTCTGGGAAGGGCAGCACCTTTGTCGTGCGCTTACCCATCAAGGGACCAGACACCGTTGATAGCCGGGCCGACGCGAGCTAGGCCGCCTGCCGCTTTGGCCTTGACACCGACAGCCCTGTCATCGAGACTGAGGTTGCTGTGATCGATGGGGTTTGAACGAGGAGGGCGTCACTCTCTATGAGAAGGGCAGTGATTCTGAGGCGGGATCAGTCACTCTGAGCTTCCCCTGCATGGACCAGGGCCCCGCCCACGTGACGTCCACCTTCGCCAGCTTTCCCCTCCAATCTGCATCATCCTCGAAGAATACCAGCTTGTGAGTGCGTGTTCGACCTCTCCACTTCCCCTTGTGTTTGTCCTCGACCAGTATCTCAGTGATTGAATCCAACAGTTCGTGGTTGATGTCGGTGGCGATTTGCCACTGGAGTTCCTCTATCGATCGCCGGCGACGTTCTTTCTCCAGCTGAGGAACATCGTCGTCGAGCCGAGCCGCTGCTGTGCCAGGGCGCGGAGAGTAGACCGCCACGTGGACTACGTCGAACCTTTGCCCGGCCAGCAGTTCGCAGGTGGCCTGGAATTGGTCCTCTGTCTCACCGGGGAACCCCACGATGACGTCGGTGGCAAGGGCAACGCCTGGGACGCGGTCCCGCATGCGCTCGACGAGGCGACGGTACTGGTCCACAGTGTACCTTCGGCCCATGCGCTTGAGGGTCAGGTCGTGGCCTGCCTGCACAGGCAACTCTATGTGCTCGCAGACTTTGTCCAGTTCGGCCACGGCTTCGATGATCCCGTCACTCATGTCATTCGGGTGGGATGTGAGAAATCTGATGCGCCAGAGGTCATGCAAATCGTGGACGGCTCGCAGCAAATCCGCCAGGTCGGGCTGGCCGGGGAGATCATGACCGTAAGCGTCCACATTCTGGCCCAAGAGGGTTACTTCTCGCACGCCACGTTCCACCAGGCATCGCACCTCCTCGACGATATCGTCCACCGGACGACTGCGCTCTCTCCCTCGGCGCAAGCGCACGATACAGTAGGTGCAGAAGTTGTTGCAACCTTGCATAACCGGGACGTGGCAGGACACTGGAGCGGGCGAGGCGGTAGCAGCAGCCTGGGAACGTTCATCTCCCCATTTGTCTGTTACCAAGCTCATCAAGCCCTGGACCTCGGAGGGAGGGAGAACGAGATCCACGAAAGGGAAGCGCTGCTGAAGAGTTGCGCTGTCCTCCTCGACGAGGCAGCCCATGACAACTATGGCGGCTCGCGGGTTGTGCCGCTTCAGGGGTTTGAGGGAACTGAGGCGGCCGTATACCTTGTCC
>JAUWYD010000017.1 GCA_030616025.1 Chloroflexota bacterium | reverse complement strand
CCTCTTGATCATCGTGCCATCTCGTGGTGCTGAACTCCAACCCAGCGCGCCTGAAATCGAGGGCCTGTGCCGCGCATAGCATCTCTATGCTCACAATCTGCCCCACGTTCCAGACCACTTCCCTGGCGTGCCTGGCCGCATTAGTGCTCATGCTGACGTGATCTTCCTGATTGGCCGACGTAGGAATGGAGTCCACGCTGTCGGGATGGGCCAGAGTCTTGTTGTCCGAGACCAGCGCTGCCGCGACGTACTGGGCCATCATCAACCCGTTGTTGAGGCCGCTTTCCTCCACCAACATGGGCGGCAATCCCGCGCTCAGAGTGTTGTCGAGCAGGCGGAAGGTGCGACGCTCCGAGATGTTCCCCAGCTCGGCCACCGCCATGCTCAACATATCCATCGCAAGTGCTACGGGCTCACCGTGGAAGTTGCCGCAGGATATCGCCTTGTTCTCCCTCGATGAAGGAAGGTCGAGGAAGATGAGAGGGTTATCCGTGGCCGCGTTGATCTCCCTGCTGAGCACAAGGCGTACGAAGGCCAGCACATCTCCGACGGCACCGATTACCTGGGGCGCGCAGCGAAGGCAGTAGGCATCCTGCACCCGTTTGGTGGAATCAATCAACTCGCTCCCGTCCAGCAATCTGAGGACATTTGCAGCGCATCTGATCTGCCCGTCATGACCACGCGCCGCCTGTACCTTCTCATGAAACGCGTCCGAGACCCCTCGCATAGCTTCCAGGCTCATGGCTAGAGCTATCTGAGCGTTCATCACTAGCATCTCAGCGTCGTACAGGGCCAGAGTCGCCAGTGCGGCACTGACCGTGGATCCGTTGTTGAGGGCCAGCCCTTCCTTGGCCTTCAGCGCCACTTGGTCGATGCCTGCCTTGCGCATCGCTTCCTTGGAATCCATCCTTCGACCCTCATAGAAGGCTTCTCCACCATCAATGTCCTGGCTGAGCGCCAGGACAAGGTGGGACAGGGGAACTAGGTCTCCGCTGGCGCCAACAGAACCCTTCTCAGGCACGACGGGATGTACGCCCTTGTTGAGCATATCCAACAGGGTCTGTAGCGTCGTCACCCTGATTCCGGAATGCCCTTTGGCAAGCGTATTGGCGCGGATCAGCATCGTGGCTCTGACCACCTCTTCGGCTAGAGGCGGGCCCACCCCGGCAGAGTGGCTGACGATCATATTGCGGGATAGGGTCTCGATCATGTCCTGAGCGACGGTCACCTCAGCCAGGGACCCGAAGCCTGTGTTCAAACCGTAGACGGTGAGCTTTCCTTCTTCCACCACGTGGTCAACCCATGCCCTGCATCCTGCCACCTTCTCCGCGGCATCGGTGGACAACTCCACCCTTCTGCTGTGGCGAGCGACATCCACGACGTCCTCGACGGTAAGACTATTCCCATCTGCGAGTAAGGTCCCGGAATGATGGGGTTCAGCCTTCTGATGGTGCATCGCTCTACCTCCCATTTTCTGGCTACGGCGCACTCGGCTCGGCTCTCATTCTTGGGCCCGGTGCGCAAAAGAGGAGCCCAGGCTGCCTACCCGCGGCTCCTCTTGCACTGATGAAGGTGGACGACGGGGATCGAACCCGCAACCTCAGGATCCACAGTCCAGTGCTCTACCTATTGAGCTACGTCCACCGCGACCCCTCAAGTCAATTCGAAGTATATCATATAGGTGAAGGAATTGCAAAGTTCAGGGCACCTGCTCAATGATAAACTCGCAGACAGGATCTCCCTTGCCCTGGCGCATGGGGTATTGAACGGTGAGATCGTCCTCGGGCAGCAACAGCTGAATCCAGGCTTCCCACAGGGTTTCACACGTGACGCAAGCCTGATCCTGTCGGGGGAGATTGGCTCTCTTGGCACCCTCAAAGACGGCGCAGCGACGGACGACGATGCGGGCCATGTCGTCGCCCATCTGGTAGTCGGCCTTGACGCCTGGTCCCAGTAGCAGGTCAGCGTGTGTCGCGACGATTCTGAGGGCGTCGGGCAGGTCATCAGCCTCTTTCTTGCCTACAGCTTTGAGCATCGTGCGCATCTCGATGCGACCAAAGGCCGTGCGCACCAGGGCATTCAGCTCGATGGCCTCCTCCAGGCCGAACTTCTGGACGCTTTGCAGGAACCATTGTCCATCCCAGTAGAGGGCCAGCTTCCTGAGCATTCTGACCTTGTTCGCCTCAGGAATATCGTAGATCTCCAACTCCTTGCCTCCTTGCTTTCACTCTATCACGCGTCCAGCCTTGACTGTAGTCTCCACCAAGTTGGTTCCAAAGCGGTACACCAGGTGTCGGTAGTCCGGTGTGTCCAGGATAAGCAGGTCTGCCTTCTTGCCCACTTCCAAGCTCCCCACCTCTTGTCCCATGTCTATGGCGTGAGCCGCGTTGATGGTAGCCGCCATGATCGTCTCGGCGGGGGTCATGCCCATCGTGCGGCAGGCCAGGGCCATGATGAAGGGCATCGCTTCGCAGTAGCAGGTACCGGGATTCAGGTCGGTAGCCAGGGCTACCGGCACTCCAAGCTCTATCATCTTCCTCGCAGCGGGGTAGTGAGCTTCGCCTAGCCCGAAGGGCGTGCCGGGTAGGAGCACGGCGATGGTGCCTGAGTCGACCAACAGCTTGATCTCCTCTGAAGGCGTGCAGGCCAGGTGATCGGCCGATGTGGCCTTCAGCTGCGCAGCCAGAGCGGCCCCTCCCAAAGAGGTGAACTCGTCGGCATGGATCTTCAAACCCATTCCCATCTCTAAGGCTTTCTCGAGGATGCGTTTGCTCTGTTCCAAGGTGAAGGCCCCTTCCTCGCAGAATACGTCGCAGAAGAAAGGCCCTGCGTCGCTGACGTATCCCTCCCTCTCCACCCTAGGCAACATCTCGTCGATCACCAGACTAGCATACTCCTCGTTGCGTCCCTGGTACTCGGCGGGGATGGCGTGAGCTCCTAGGAAGGTAGGTGTGATGTCAACCGGGTGGCCTTGATGCAGCAGGCGGATGGCTTCCAGCATCTTCAGCTCGTTCTCGGTATCCAGACCGTAGCCAGTCTTCGCCTCGGCGGTGGTTGTGCCGTGAGCCAGCATCCTGTCCAACCGCTGCCGGCTTTGGACGATCAGGTCTTCCAAACTGGCGGCCCGGGTGGCCCGTACAGTGTTCATGATACCGCCTCCGGCGGCCATGATTTCGAGGTAGGTGGCCCCTTGGAGGCGCATCTCGAACTCTCCCGCGCGATCTCCGGCGAACACCAGGTGGGTGTGAGGATCCACAAACCCAGGCATAACGACTTTGCCCGAAGCGTCTATGAGAGTGGTATCCTCTCCAGCGTGCGCCAGCACCTCCGGCGTAGGCCCCACTAGGACGATACGGTCGCCCTGAACCGCGACTGCCCCATGCTCGACGAGGTACAACTCGTTCATCGCCGCTCCTCGACGGGGTCCGTGAGGCGAGGCGAGGGTTAGCAGTTGCTGGGCGCTGTGGACGATCAGGTCAGCTGGCATGGCGCTATGAACGGATCGGCGGTTACGACTTCATCATGGGGATCTTGATACCGTGGCCCTTGGCCGTCTCAATCGCCTTCTCGTATCCGGCGTCCACATGCCGCACGACGGCCGTCCCAGGGTCCGTGGTCAGTACTCGCTCTAGCCTTCGGGCCGCTTCCGATGTGCCGTCAGCGACGATGACCTGACCGACGTGGATCGAGTAGCCAATGCCCACGCCGCCGCCGTGATGGATGGAGATCCAGGTGGCGCCCCCGACGGCATTGAGCAAGGCGTTCAGCAGAGGCCAGTCGGCCACGGCATCGCTCCCGTCCTTCATCCCCTCGGTCTCTCGGTTGGGAGAGGCCACTGATCCACCGTCGAGATGATCCCGACCGATGACAATGGGCGCGGATATCTGTCCACTTCCTACCATCTCGTTGATCATCAGGCCGAACTTGGCGCGCTCGCCGTAGCCCAACCAGCAGATGCGCGCCGGAAGACCCTGAAACCTTACCTGCTCCTGGGCCATCCTGATCCATCGCACAAGGTGCTCATCGTAGGAGAACTCCCTCATCACCACTTCGTCGGTCTTGTAGATGTCCTCAGGATCGCCTGAGAGTGCCACCCAGCGGAAGGGCCCTTTGCCCTCGCAGAAAAGGGGACGTATGTAGGCGGGAACGAAGCCTGGAAAGTCGAACGCATTCTTCACACCTGCCTCGTAGGCGCGCTGACGGATATTGTTCCCGTAGTCGAAGACCACCGCTCCTTTCTCTTGGAAGTCCAGCATGGCTCGGACGTGGCGGCCCATGGACTCGAGCGATCGCCGGGCGTATTCCTCTGGGTCGCGCTTCCAGAGTTCTTCGGCCTCTTCCACCGAGACGCCTTGAGGTACGTAACTGCGAGGATCATGCGCCGGCGTCTGGTCAGTGACCATGTCCGGCAGTACTCCACGGATAACTAGTTCGGGATAGACGTCGGCGGCGTTGGCGATGAGGCCGATGGATTTGGCCTCGTTGCTGTCCAAGGCCTCCTCGACCAGGATCATCGCCTCCTCCAGGTCATCCACCACCACATCCACGTAGGCAGTTTCCAGGCGCCTCCGAGCCCGGTCGGGGTCCACTTCCACGACGAGGCCTACGCCCTCGTTCATGGTGATGGCCAAAGGTTGAGCTCCGCCCATACCTCCCAATCCTGCACTGAGTACGAACTTGCCTTTCAGACTGGACTCGAAATGGGTCTGAGCTGCCGCCCCGAGCGTCTCGTATGTGCCTTGGAGTATGCCTTGTGTGCCTATGTATATCCAACTCCCGGCCGTCATCTGCCCATACATCATCAGGCCCTTGGCGTCTAGTTCGTCGAAATATTCTTGTGTAGCCCAGGCGGGGACGATGTTGGCATTGGCAAGGAGAACCCGTGGCGCATCGGGATGGGTCCTGAATACCGCCACCGGTTTGCCAGATTGCACCAGTAGAGTCTCGTCGTTCTCCAACTCCTTCAGGGCGGCAACGATGGCGTCGAAGCATTCCCAGTTGCGGGCAGCCTTGCCTCGGCCCCCGTAGACTATGAGTTCCTCCGGCTTCTCGGCCACCTCTGGGTCCAGGTTGTTCATCAGCATGCGCATAGCCGCTTCCTGTCCCCAGCCCTTGCAACTCAATTCCGTCCCGCGTGGAGCCTTTGCCCCCTCCCTCCTCATGATGGCACCTCCATCCATCCAGCCGGCTTTCGTCCTCATTATAGAGCACGTGGATGCTTGCTGCCACATCCGCCCTTGTCGAAGCCTTTCGGAAGACGTACAATAGAGGACAGGTGAGCAATGCTTGTGCGCCTTTGGTACAGGTTCGTCAAGTTCGCTTTTCGACGGTTCTACAACGAGTTTGCCTGGACATACGATTTGGTGAGCCGCGGCGTCTCGCGAGGAAGATGGCACCATTGGCAGCGAGCTGCCCTGCCACAACTAAGAGGCACCAGGGTGTTGGAGCTTGCCTTTGGCACGGGCAATCTGTTGTGGGACATGGCGACCAACGGTTATCAGTGTGTGGGCATAGATCTCTCCCCTTACATGGCGCGTATCACAGCCAAGAAGTTTCGTCACCGGGGAAGGGAAGCTCCTATCTGTCGGGCGCGGGCTCAGCAGCTACCTTTTTCGGACATGGCTTTCGATTCCTTGGTCGCCACCTTTCCCGACTACTTCATTCTCGACCCGGTGGCCCAGAGGGAAATGGCACGGGTGTTGGGGCCGGGAGGACGCCTCGTCATAGTGGATGGCGGACATATCCTGAAGGAGGATCTGTGGAGTCGGATCCTCAACCGGGCTTTCAGGATCACAGTCTCGCCTCGGGCCAGGGAGCTGGCACGAAAACCCTTTGCTGATCCTCGATTCGTCATTGAGCGACGGCAAGTGTTGGATGAGTGGAGTGCGGTGGGGGTTGTGGTCGCGATCAAGAAATCAAGGTGACTTAGCTTCACCGGTTTCCGTCACCTCCAGTGACAGGAGGTGTTGTAGAGAGCGAACGAAAACAGGAGGATAGGGATAAATGGATTTGGACGAAGCCATCAGGCAGCGACGCAGCATCAGGAAGTACAGGGCCGATGAACCTATCCCTCGAGAAGACATCGAAGCCATCATCGAAGCTGGCTGCTGGGCTCCCAGCAGCACGAACATCCAACCTTGGTGCTTCATCGTGGTCGAGGATAGGGAGACGATAGCCAGCATGGCCAAGGCAGTTTACGACAGATTCCAGGCGATCTCCAAGGAGGCTCTTGGCAAGGGTGAGAAAAGGCTGGCTGCCTTCTGTCGATTCATGCGCAGCTATGGGAGCTTCTTCACAGATGCGCCACTGGTCATCGTGGCCTGTTCCAAGCCGTATGAGAATCCCGTGCTCAAGATGCCGATCGCCACAGTGATTGAGAAGACCAGGCAGTACAGGGAGGCGAAAGTGGATGTGGAGCTCATCATGGTGGACACCGTCAAGAAGAGCGTGACCATGGCAGTCCAGAACATGCTCCTCAAGGCACACTCACTGGGATATGGCACATGCGTGATGGATACCCCCATTGCCATAAAGGACACTCTGCGCGAATTGCTTCATCTCGAAGACGAGCTAGACTTGGTGATGGTGATCCCCATGGGCGTCCCTGAATCTACAGAGGTGAAAGCGCCTGAACGGTTGCCTGTGGAAGAAGTGATGAGGTTCCATCAGCCATAGTCTGTGGCGCCCCAAGTCGTCATAATATCGAGAGCGGGAGAACAGCGGAAATGATGGACTTCGGTGAGGGTTGACAATGTTCAAAACAAGCTCGTACCTTCCAACCCGAGTTTGAGGCCACTTTTGGCTCGCCTCCTGAGCGAGAAATGTGTGCTACCTCTCCGTGTCGGTTGGGGAAACGGGATCAGGACCCTGCCACGTATTCTGGGTGACCTGCAGTTTCGATGGTGGAGAAGGTGTTGACGACATCGGTGAGAGGAGGAAAAGGAGAAATGGACCTGGGTGAAGCCATCAAGGAACGGCGTAGCGTAAGGAAGTACAAGGCCGACAGGCCCATCCCACAGGAGCATATCGAAGCCATCGTCGAAGCTGGCTGCTGGGCACCCAGCAGTGCCAATACCCAGCCTTGGCGCTTTGTCGTGGTCACGGATCGTGAGACGATAGCAGCCATGGCCGGGGCGGTCCACGACGTGTTTCAAACCATCTCCAAGGAGGCCCTTCGGCGGGGCGAGAAAAGAGTGGCTGCCTTCTGTCGGTTCGTGCGTGGCCACGGAGGCTTCTTCGCAGATGCACCGCTGGTGATTGTGGCCTGCGCCAAGCCCTTTGAGTTCCCGCTTCTAAAGATGCCCACGACCACCTTGGTGGAGACGATCAGGGAGATTGGGGGGATGGAAGTGGATTTTGAGCCCATTGTCGTGGATACAGTTCAGAAGAGCGTGGCTATGGCGGTGCAGAACATGCTCCTCAAGGCCCACTCTCTCGGGTACGGCACCTGCCCTATGGACGCTCCGATCGCTGTGGAACGTACCTTGCGGGAGATGCTCGGCATCGATGACGGACTCAGGTTGGTGATGGTTGTCCCGATCGGTATTCCCGCGTCAGCAAGGGTGAGAGCGCCCAATAGACTACCAGTAGTGGAGGTGACGAGGTATCACCAGCCGTAGAGTGGCGTACTACGCCCCACCGTGGCTCTCGTGCTGGTCGGGCTCACGTCACAGTTGCGAACTCTTCGTCGATGCCGGAGCGCGGAAGCAGTCTCTTCCCGTTGACACAGAGAATGTGCCTGGACCGCGTCACTGAACGAGAGTCACCCCTTGAGTGTATCTCCTTTGATCCCTCCGGAGGGTGCCACAGCAGGCACGGAGGAGCCTCGGCCGTTGTCAGTCGCCCTACGTGCTAGCCAGTTCTTCTACCAGGTACTTGCTGTGCAGCCCATCGTACCCCATGCTGATGGTGAGTTCCTCGGGGCGGAGCTTCTGTCCCTGTCGCCAGAGTGACGTCAGATAGTCCCCAGCCCTCTCACTGGTGAACCACTCAGCGCCGAATCGGTTCTCCAGAAAGCGCCGCAGGTGTACCTCGAGCATCCAGGCTCGCAGATACTGGGCGCAATAGAAGGCGTCATCTACGTCAGCCAGGTAGTTCTCGGCACCTATGGCCACTCCCAGAGCATCGCCGAGTAGGTGGACGTATCTCTGCTCAGCTTCGTCCAAATTGGTGTGCAACTCCAGTTCGTAGAGCAGCTTGCTGCTATACCGGCGCAGAAGCCAGAGCCTCTGAAAGCGAGCGAGCTTGATGTATGCGCCGCCGTCTTCGATGCCGACGATTCTCCGGAGCCAGTGATGATTGAGTGGCAGGTAGTGGAACAGGAAGGCATACGCCTCGGTCACGGAGTTGTCACCGAGGCGTTTGAAGGGAAAGGCTAGATCTGGATCCACGTTCACGAAATGCTCAGCGTGGCCAGCCTCATGGAGCAGACTTGCGTAGTCGTCTGGGCCGCCGATGGGCTTGATGACCAGCTTGACCTCCTCTGGTATCCGAATGGGGACGCAGAAGGCCCGTGCCGACTTCAGCGGTCTAGGTTCGAGGTCCAGTTCGAGGTTCTCCTGTTGGGCCAGATCGATGCCCATACCAGCCAGTGTAGTCGTAAGCGCTGGAATCATCGCCTCTTTGGGGAACAGCGCATCGAACGTGCGGCCGCGAAACAGATACAGTACGTCGGGGGTACCGGCCCGCTCCGTGGGCACCTCAATGCTGTTCAAGAACCTCTCCAAGCGACGGAAGAAGACATCTCTTGTCTCATCGAGGAGGATCCGCGCCTGTTCCGTCAGTGAGACGAGGTTCAAGCCCCGGAGCAGATCGCAGAGGGCCAAGTAGTTGTCGAAACCCAAACCTCTTGCCTCGTCGTGCAGGCTTCTGAATCGTTGCTCCCTGTGTGGATTTTGGCTGGCGGTGACCTCTCGCTCTAGTTGGTCCAGCAGGTGACGGCGAGTCATGTCCGGTTCGTTCGATATCATGGGCCTCAGGTTGTGGTAGGGGACGTGTTCTCCCTCCCACTCCACCGTTGCCTGTCTCATGGCGTTGCTGATATCTTCGGTCACGCCCTTGACTAGATTCTCCAGATACTCAAGAGTGACCCATTCAGCCATATACCTCCCGCGCCTATCGTTCGCCAGGCTCAACAGTTCCCTGACCACATCTTCGCCGAAGAGATGGGCGTAGCGCTCATAGATGGGCGTGATGCTCAGCTGCTCCTTCAATCCGGCTTCTGCCAGGTAGTATTCTCGGGATAGCTCTTGATGGAAGGCTTCTGCTTTCTGCTCGAATTCCTTTGACATGATCACCTTAGGTCCCGGGAGGCGCTGCGTGTCGACGGGTGGCGAATTCAAACTTGGGCGCGGAGTTGCGTTCTTTGTCTGATTAGGCTATCAGAGCCTTGACTGCTGCGAGGATGTTCTCCACTTGCGGAACCCTGTGCCGCTCTAGTGTGCGGTTGTAGGGTACGGGGATGTCCAAACCGGCAAGCCTGGTGATGGGTGCCTCCAGATAATCGAAGGCTTCACTCTCCATGATGCGACTTGCTATCTCTGCGCCGACGCCTCCTGTCTTACAGGCCTCATGGACGATGAGGACCTTGCCAGTCTTCATGACTGAGGTGACAACGGTCTCAGCGTCAAAGGGTTTCAAAGTCCGGGGGTCAACGACCTCCGCATCGATGCCCTCCTCCGCCAAGGCTTCCGCGGCTTCTAGTGCTCGCGGAATCATTATCGAGGTGGCCACGATGGTCACATCCTTGCCGGGCCTCTTCACGTCTGCGACACCCAGAGGGATCGTATACTCCTCCTCAGGTACCGGCCCTCTCGTCTTGTACAGCAGCTTGTGCTCGACAAAAACCACCGGATTGTCATCACGAATGGATGCCAAGAGGAGTCCTTTTACATCATACGGGGTGCTGGGCATGACTACTTTCAGGCCTGGCACATGGATGAACCAGGCCTCAAAGCTTTGTGAATGGTGGGCTGCCGCCCCGGTACCAGACCCAGCGGGTGTCCGCAGCACGAGAGGAACCTTCGCCTTGCCGCCAAACATGAAACGCAACTTGGCTGCTTGATTGACCAACTGATCCATGGCGATGGTGGTGAAGTCCATGAACATTATCTCAGCTACCGGACGCATTCCGACTAGAGCTGCCCCTGTCGCCGCACCCATGATGCCTGCCTCGGAGATGGGTGTGTCACGCACCCGTTCTTCCCCGAATTCATCTATCAACCCATAGGAAACTCCAAAGGCGCCACCGTAGGTTCCCACGTCTTCGCCCAAGAGGAACACTGAGTCGTCTCGAGCCATCTCTTGGCGCAACGCTTCTCGAATGGCTTCGGCGTAGGTTAGCTCTCTCATCTAGGCATATACCCCTTCGAGTATGGTATCCAACGCAGGTTCCGGCCCGGCCCGGGCGTACTCTAGTGCTTCACCGATGGTCCGCCCGGCCTCTTCTTCTATCTTCCTGGCCTCGTCTTCGCTGATAACCCGTTGAGTGATGAGAAGCTCGCGGAAGCGTCTGATGGGTTCCCTCGCCTTCCAGGACTCGATCTCATCCTTTGTGCGATACAGCTCCTGATCGCTTTTGGAGTGGCCTTTCCAGCGGTATGTGATGCACTCCAGAAGCGTCGGGCCTTCGCCGGCCCTTGCCCTTTCCACCGCCTCGCTTGCCGCCTTATGCACTTCTAGCACGTCGTTCCCGTCCACGGTCACGCCCGGCATTCCATAGCTGGCTGCTCGCTGAGCAA
>JAUWYD010000310.1 GCA_030616025.1 Chloroflexota bacterium | reverse complement strand
GCTGCGGATTCGGGTCGCCCGCACGGGGGAGGAGACCGCTCTGGCACAGATCATCTCCCTGGTGAAAGAGGCTCAAGCCTCCAAGCCGCCCGTCCAGCGGCTGGCTGACCGGGCCGCCCATTGGCTGACTATCATCGCTGTAACGGTGGCCGTGGCTGCCTTCCTGTTCTGGCTCCTGGTCGGAGGACAGACCGCTGTCTTTGCACTGACGCTGGCGGTGACGGTGCTGGTCATCGCCTGTCCCCATGCGCTGGGTCTGGCCATCCCGGTGGTGACCACCATCTCTACGACTTTGGGCGCACGCAGCGGGATGCTTATCCGCAATGCCGACGCCACCGAGACTGCTCGGCGGCTGGACGTGGTAGTCTACGACAAGACGGGCACCCTCACCAGAGGCGAATTCGGCGTCACCGACGTAATAACCCTGGCCGACTGGGATGAGGACACGCTTCTGCGTCGGGTGGCGGCAGCGGAGGTCAACTCCGAGCACTTCATCGCCCAGGGCCTCGTCCGCTCTGCGGCGGAGGCGGAGGACGCTAAGCGCTTGCCCCAGGCCACCGATTTCCAAGCCATCCCCGGCAAAGGAGCTCAGGCGGTTGTGGAGGGCGTGAAGCTGTCCGTGGGCAACCGCGCATTGCTGGGTGACCTGGGCCTATCGCTGCCCGACAACCCTCGCCTGGCGGAACTGGAACGGCAGGGGAAGACGGTGATCTACGCTGCTGCCGACGGGCGGCTGGTGGGAGCCATCGCCCTGGCCGACTTGATCAGGGAGGAGTCTCGAGAGGCCGTGCACGCGCTTAAGGAGATGGGCCTACAGGTGGCGATGCTCACCGGAGACAGCCGGGCTGTCGCCGACTGGGTGGCCGGTGAACTGGACTTGGACATCGTCTTCGCCGAGGTGCGGCCGGAGCAGAAGTCCGAGAAGATAAAGGAGTTGCAGGGTCAGGGCAAGGTCGTGGCTATGGTCGGCGACGGGATCAACGACGCGCCCGCGCTGATCCAGGCAGACGTGGGAATCGCCATTGGCGCAGGCACCGACGTCGCTATCGAGTCAGCGGCCGTGGTGCTAATGAAGAACGACCCCCGGGACGTGGTGGGCTTGATTCGCCTGAGCCGCGCCACGATGAGCAAGATGCGCCAGAACCTGATCTGGGCCACCGGCTACAACGTGGTGGCCATCCCGGCCGCGGCTGGGGTATTGCAGCCGTGGGGGATCATCCTGCGGCCCGAATGGGGGGCGCTGATCATGAGCGCCAGCACCATCATCGTCGCCTTCAACGCCCTGTTGCTGCGAAGGGCCAGACTCTAGCATGCTGTGCCCAACAAACAGTGAAGGACGGAGGTGAGACCAACGGCCGATGAAGTCATAACTTTGTATAGTCAGCCAGGTTGATTGTTCTGCGCAATGGTGAAAGGGTTCCTTTCACAGAAAGGCGTTGACTTCGTAGACCGAGACATTACCGAGGACGCGCAGGCATTGGCGGAGCTGGGAGAGCTGGGGTACATGACTAGCCCGGTCACCGTAATTGACGGGGAGGTGGTGGTAGGTTTTGACCGTGAGAGGTTAGAGCACTTGTTAGCGGACTAGTAGAGACATCCAATTCGGTGTCTGTATCTGCTGACCAATGTGAATATGGGCGCATACTGTCATATGTTCGCTGTCCGCTCACTTTCGGGCACACTCAAAGGCATTGGCCACATGGGCCAGAAACGAGATAACAAACATGAAGGGATTTGACCTGATTATCGTGGGCGGAGGAGCAGCAGGATTCGCAGCGGCTATGAAAGCAGACGAGTTCCAAGCCAGAACTCTGATGGTAAACAACAACGCCATCGGAATCGGTGGAACTTGCGTGAATGTCGGTTGTTTACCAACCAAACACCTACTGTATGTCGGCGAGGTGATACACCGAACGAAGGCACATGACTTCAAAGGCTTGAATACATCCGTTTCCTTCGATTTCCAGACAATCATGGAAGAAAAAGATAAGCTGATCGAAGGGTTGAGGAGCCAGAAATATGAGAAAGTGTTGAAAGGGTTATCTCATGTTGAATTCATCGAAGGCGATGCCGAATTCGTTGCAGGGACTGAGATTAGGGTCGATGGAGAGATCTACAAAGCCGATAGGTTCGTTGTTGCTACGGGTTCCTCTCCGCTTGTACCTGCAATTGAAGGGACCAATGAGGTCGGTTGTCTGACAAACATCGAAGCACTAGAGTTGAAGGAACTGCCTGAGTCAATGATTGTGCTGGGCGGAGGACCATTGGGAGTGGAGTTTGCCCAGATGTTTTCAAGATTTGGAACCAAAGTCTGTGTATTGGAATGGGCAGATAGAATAGTCCCAAGAGAGGAACCGGAGCTGGCCGAACTGCTACGGATATACCTCGAGGGTGAAGGATTAGAAATCCACACAGGGGTTGAGGCTAAGCGTCTCAGACAGGAGGGCAAAGAAAAGGTCATCAACGCAGTGGAGAGTGGCGAGGAAAGGGCCTACAGAGGGGAACAGTTGCTAATCGCAACAGGAAGGAGACCAAACACCGTC
>JAUWYD010000143.1 GCA_030616025.1 Chloroflexota bacterium | reverse complement strand
GGGCTCAAACTCCGCCGGCATCTCGCTCCTTCCGCTGAAGACGCCTCCCTCATCTATCAGGAACGAAGCCACCTCTATGTCACCCCACACCAGGCCTGTCGACAGTATCTCCAGCCGCCCCATGGCGTTGATGTGTCCCTTTACCGCTCCCGATATCGAGATGTTGCGGCCCACTATGTCAGCCGCCACCTTCGCCGTCTCGCCGATGATGACATTGCCCATCGTCTCCACACTTCCTTGAAACACTCCGTCTATACGAACCCCCCCATCGCATTTCAGTTCCCCGATGAACGTAGCGGTGGGCCCTATGACGTTCTCAATCCTGTCACTAGCTGGACTATCTATGACATCAACCAAAGCCTAAACCTCCTTAGCAGGTACGTGACGATCAACAACCATCCGTGATCCTAGATCATCACTTCTCATTCAAACTCAGATAGACTGTAGGGTCCATCGGAATATCGTTCAGGCGAATCTCATAGTGAAGGTGTGGACCAGTGCTCCTGCCTGAGTCGCCAGAAACGGCTATCTTTTCCCCCTCCTCCACCATATCACCAGGATCCACGAAGTACCAGGAGTTGTGACCATAAACGGTGGAGAATCCCATCTCATGCTCCAGTACAATAGTCCAACCCAGGCCGGGCCGCCACCCAGCGAAGACAACCTTTCCCGCCCTACTGGCCTTCACCGGCGTACCGTACCACGCTACAATATCTATCGCCTGATGAAACTCCAACTGACCTTCCGCAGGCAGCACGCGATACCCAAACTGAGAGGTGATCTCCCCCTGCACTGGCCATCCTGTCGGCGCGGCCGCCAGAAGTCGCAACTGTCGCTCCAACTCCTCGGGATCGTCGCGTTTGTCGGGAGCGATCCTCTCCACTCTGGCACTCAGCGCATCGAGTAACAAGCCTAGCTCCTGTGTGCTCTCAGGGAGCAACGACTGCATCGCCTCTACGTCACCACTCGCTTCCACCGCCAGCGACATGCTATAGTCCCCGAACTGCGAACCGCCTTGACCGCCCGGCATATCGTATGAGGCCGGTGCAACAGTAGCCGTCGCTGTGACCACAACATCCTCCAAACCTATGAGCTCACGGATCTGTTGTGAGAGACTCTCCAACTCTAGCATGCCCGCTCTGAAACGCTCCACCGCCCCGGATAGATTGGTGACTTCCTCCTGTTGGGCCAGTATGGTCAGCCGCATGTGCCGTTCCCGCGCCTGGTATATTGCCTGCTCCTGCTGCAGGTCCCTTGCCTGAGCACTGAGGCCATGATTCCTGGCGGCGAGATACAGGAAGCCGAAGACCAGGATCAGAACCAGGGCGATAGAAGTCGGGACGAGCCACAACGGAATGCGAAGACTCAAAGGAGGGCGCTCAGAATGAGGCACGATCATCAGAGTCAATGATCGCGTTTCTCTCTTGCGTGCCACTCTAGGGTGTCTCCTTCAATCTGATTCTCCGGTGAATTCTTGCACACTGTGACTCGCACCCCGGTCGCCCCTCGGCGGAGCCACCACGACGCGACGACAACCACAGCGGACCATACTACAAACGGGGGTTCTTGTCAACCTCGCTCTGATAAAGCCAGGGCTATGGCTTCTCTTTCCTCCACTGACAGGCTGTAGGTGGAATCCCACTTCTTCACGGGTTTGGCGTAGACACGACTCTCCGCACGTCCTTGAAGGGAACTGACGACCACGCCGTCACCTTCGTCATCGAGGAGAGCTACCGCAAAGCTCTGTTCACCGCCGGTGCCCTCGAAAGCGTTGAAGCGCACCAGGCCCATCCGCTGAATGCTGTTCCTGAGCTTCTTCTCCATCTGTTCCGACGTCTCGGTCAACTGATCAGCCTTGGAGGCTGCAAGACGCATCTGCTCGACATACATGCCAAGTAGCTCCCCCAAGTCGTTTCCATCACTGCTAGTCAGCAGTGCTCCATAGCTCCTCCGTAGATGACGCACCTGTCTGTGCAACAGGATCAACCAGAGACCCAGGACAATGACCAGAAAGAGCAGGAATAGCCACAATTGAAGGCCGTAGTTCTGGTAGGTCAACAATAGAGGTTCCACTTCGTATCCACCTCGCAGTCGGTCGAGTTCCTCATTCGAGCTCACTTATTCTACTCGCTGGGGTGCACACAGTCAACCGCGACGTTGACAGCGTGCGGGCTTTGTAGTATCATACGGGCAAGCTATGGGGGCCGAACGACCCGGCAGGTGATCAATGCAGAGTGAGGTAGAGCACCGGGCGGATAGCACCATCCTGGTGGTGGATGACGAGCGACTAGTCAATACTATCTTGACGCGATATCTGTCTAAAATGGGCTATTCTTGCGTCGCGGCCGAGAGTGGTGCAGAGGCTTTGGAGAAACTAGAGCAGCATCCCTGCGCGCTCGCCTTGTGCGATGTTAGGATGCCCGGTATGGATGGAATTGAGCTACTTCAGCGCATCAAGGAGTATAACGACGAGATAGCAGTGATCATGGTGAGCGCAGTCGATAACAGAGAGATCGCCGTTTCGGCCATGAAGGAAGGGGCGTACGACTACGTGACCAAGCCCTTTCACCTTGAGGAGATGCTGATCAGCGTTCAAAGGGCTCTGGAGAACCGCCGGCTAGTACTGGAGAGCAAGGAGTACCACCGGAATCTGGAAAGAAAGGTTGAGGAGAGAACCAGGGAGCTGGAACAAAAAACTGGGGAATTGCAACGACTCTTCATAAGTGTCATAGAAAGTATTGTCCTCATCCTACAGGCCAAAGATGAGTACACGGAGGGTCATTCTAGAAGGGTGTCCACCAATGCCACGGCCATCGCCGGGAGACTCTCCCTGCCAGAGGAGGAAGTGGAGAACATCCGCCTGGCCGCCCTCCTTCATGATATCGGAAAAGTAGGCACCAAGGAAAGCATCCTGCACAAGCCTGGTAAGCTGACCGATGAAGAGGGGCATCAGATAAGATCACATCCCTTGATCGCTGCCAGCATCCTAGAACCGATCACACCCCTGCAAGACATAATCACCTACATCAAGCATGGTCACGAAGCCTACGATGGTAGCGGATATCCAGATGGGCTCAAGGGGGATGAGATACCCTTGGGAGCCAGGATCATCACCGTGGCCGACGTCTTCGATGCCATGACTTCTCCCCGACCGTACCGGCCTGCCATAGACGCCGACAAAGTGCGGGCTCATCTTAGCAAAGAAGCTGGCAAACAGTTTGATCCTCTCGTCGTCGACGCCTTCCTCAAAGTCTACGAAGCATAACGGTAGCTTGGCTCCTCACGGCACGCGTCACCGCCACAGGCCAAGACAGCATATGACGGGTGAGAGGAGAGGCACAAGCAGCCTATCAGCAAGAGCCATGACCCTCGGAATCCCCTGCCTCCGGCTGAAGATGGTCTGAGATGCAAGGCCTCAGCAAATGCAATGAGACCGTTCCCTGTGCCAAGCGCCCGAAACTTCGCGTGTCGGGCGCTTGGCAGTGGCTTCCCTTGCGATCGGTCCAGCCGTGGGTCGACACGACAACCAAGTCTGAGAGTGAGGACTCTCTGCTGCCTCGCGTCACGTCATGTCGAAGCTATCCTTCAAGGCCTTGACCGCATTGTCCAGACGGGCCGCGTCTATCACGCAGGACACACTGGACATGGAGGTGCTAGTGCACAGGATGTTTGTCCCAGCGTCCGCCAACGCTCCATACATTGTGCCTGCGATACCCGGCGTCTCCCTAAAGTCGGGTCCAAAGATCGAGACCATCGCCACCCCAGGCCTGTGAGTCACTTCACGCCCCCCAAACCTCTCTTTGACAGGCTCCAGCAGGCCCAGGGCCACAGATACATCCTTGCTTGCCACACAGAAGACGATGTGCGTGTTGTCGTCAGGATCAATGGATTGAACGATGAAGAGAACGTTGATGCCCCTCCGGCCCAAAGTTTCAAATACCGCCGCGGCAATTCCAGGGCGGTCAGGGACAGCCATCATCCCCACCAAGGCCAAGTCGGTATGCTGGAGAATACCGCCAATCCTCACCTTGTCCATGGGCCCACCTGATAGCGTTGTCTCCCCTGATGGGCTTCCAGCTCCGAAAGAGAACCGCAGAAGCATAGCAGCCCCTCGAGATTCTACCCCCTTCCAGTGGCGCAAGTCAAGACAATACCACAGATCTCACCAGGAGACGATGGAGACAGCTGGGGCAAATCACGTAGTCAAATCAACAACAAAACCCGTGTCCCCAGGGCGACGCGCTCTCCTTCGAAGATGGGCGGGGTACGGTTGACTACGGAGTGTGCAGCTGACACTCCTCGCGCTCGCACAAAAAACGCGCGGGCCAGGAATCCAGTCTCCTGACCCGCGCACTCGTGCCCGTTGCACGAAAAGGGCTATCTCATACTGCCTGCAATGGCCACCATGGTCGTGGCCAGCCAGCGGCACCACTGGCTGCTTCTATACCATCTGTCCACCAAGGACCACCACCAGCCGCAGGATAAAGCCACCAATCAGCACCAGAGAGGTAGAAGT
>JAUWYD010000081.1 GCA_030616025.1 Chloroflexota bacterium | reverse complement strand
GCCACAGTGCTAGTGGCCGGCTCCAGTATCTACAACAGCAAGGCATCGGTGGCCGAGAACGTCGCCGCGCTGCGCGCAAGTGTGACTTAGAAACAAGGAGAAGGGCGATGGAACTGGGAATGATCGGCTTGGGGAAAATGGGCGCCAACATGACCGAGCGTCTGCTAAGAGGCGACCATCGCCTCGTTGTTTACGATCACAGTCCGGAGCCGGTCCAGGCCGCAGCAGCAGCCGGGGCAATACCCTCGGACTCCATGACTGACTTGGCGGCCAAGTTGACCGCTCCACGCGCGGTGTGGATCATGGTGCCTGCTGGCGACCCCACTGAAGGAATCGTCAACGCCTTGGCAGATGTCCTCGCGCCGGAAGACACTGTGATTGACGGGGGCAACAGCAACTACAAGGATTCCGTGCGTCGCGCTGCAGCGCTCATGGAGCGGGGGATGCACTTTGTGGACGTGGGCACCAGCGGCGGCGTCTGGGGCCTCACCGAGGGTTACAGTATGATGGTGGGCGGCGACAAGGAGATAGTAGACCGCCTGCAGCCCATCTTCGAGACGCTAGCGCCTGCGCCGGACAAGGGATGGGGGCACGTAGGCCCCAGTGGCGCCGGCCACTTTGTCAAGATGATCCATAACGGTATCGAATACGGCCTGATGCAGGCCTACGCCGAGGGCTTTGAGATTCTAAGGACCAAAGACGCTTTCGACCTGGATCTGCACCACGTTGCGCAGATCTGGCGATATGGCAGCGTGGTCCGCTCCTGGCTCCTCGATCTGACGGCCCTAGCGCTCAAGGAAGATCAAGACCTGAGCGACATCAAAGGCTGGGTGGCCGACTCAGGTGAGGGACGCTGGACGGTGGCTGAGGCCATTGATGGGGACGTGCCCGCGCCAGTGCTCACTCTGTCGCTTCTGATGCGCCTTGTCAGCCGCCAGCAGACAAGCTACTCGGCCAAGCTGCTGGCAGCCCTGCGAAACCAGTTCGGCGGACACGCGGTTCTCAAGGAGAGCGCTCAAGATGAATGAACGCAGCACCATCGTTATCTTTGGCGCGTCGGGCGACCTGACATGGCGCAAACTGGTGCCGGCGCTGTTCAGCCTATATCTCAAAGGGCGTCTACCCACTGGCACGCACATCGCCGGCTTTTCGAAAGATCCGCTGACCGATGAAGAGTTCCGAGCACGCATGCGCGACGGCGTGGAGCAATTCGGTGGCCGGCCGCTGGACACAGCCGCATGGGAGGTCTTCGCCGCCAATCTGAGCTACATACAAGGGGATTTCACCAAACTGGCAGACTGCCAGCGTGTGCAGGCGGAACTGAGCGACAGAGAAGGAGGTATCTCCAACCTGCTGTACTATCTCGCTACCCCGCCAGCTTCCTTCGCGACGATCGTCGAGACACTCGGCGCCGCAGGTATGGCCGCCGAAGACAAGGGCTGGCGAAGGATCGTGATCGAGAAGCCGTTCGGAAGCGATCTCGCCTCAGCACAGGCCCTCAATCACGCCATCCACGGCGTCTTTGACGAGCACCAAATCTATCGCATCGATCACTACCTGGGCAAAGAGACGGCCCAGAACATTCTTTTCTTTCGTTTTGCCAACACCATCTTCGAGCCGGTGTGGAACCGCAATTATGTGCATCAGGTGCAGATCACCATGGCTGAAAGCGTGGGAGTAGGACATCGAGGGGGGTACTACGACAAAGCCGGCGTCCTGCGCGACATGTTTCAGAACCACATGCTGCAACTGCTCTCACTGGTCGCTATCGAGCCCCCAGCCTCCTTCGACGCCGACGCCGTCCGTAACGAAAAGGTTAAACTGCTAAGCGCCATCCGCCCCATCGACCTTCACGACACAGTCCGCGCCCAGTATGCGGGCTACCGTGAGGAACCCGAGGTCGCTCCGGGCACACAGACCGCCACATACGCCGCCCTCAAGCTGTTGCCGGACAATTGGCGTTGGCAGGGCGTGCCCTTCTATCTCCGCTCTGGCAAGGCCTTGGCTCAGAAGTCCACGGAGATACTGATTGAGTTCAAATGCCCTCCGCACATGATGTTTGATCTACCAGAGGATTACGAGCCCAGATCAAACGTGCTCGCGCTGTGCATCCAACCCGACGAGGGAATTCACCTCAGATTCGAAAGCAAGGTTCCCGACACGGCCCAGGAAACACGCTCGGTGGACATGGAGTTCCACTATCGGTCGTCCTTTGAAGAGGAAAGGCTACCCGACGCTTATGAGAGACTGCTGCTGGACACGCTGCAAGGAGACGCTGCACTGTTTACCCGTAGCGACCAAATAGAGATGGCCTGGCGGCTGATAGACCCCATCGTGCGGGGTTGGGAATCCCCAGACGCGCCGCCTCTCGTCACCTACCCGGTCGGCAGTCGGGGGCCGGCCGAGGCGGATGAGCTGCTGGCCCGCGAGGACCACCTCTGGATCCGGGGCTGCGGCATCGCCGGACACGAGTGATGGGCCTCCCGAGGATCTATCCAGACACTGAGAGTCTCGCGCGTGCAGCCGCTGCGCATTTCGTTTCCCTGGCGGGGCAAGCGGTGGCCTCCGAAGGGCGATTCACCGTGGCACTGTCGGGCGGCTCAACGCCACGACCGACGTACGCTCAGTTGGCCACTAGCGAATTGTCCGCACAGGTGGACTGGCCCGGAGTGCACGTCTTTTGGGGCGACGAACGCTGCGTCCCGCCCGATAACCCCGACAGCAACTATGGCATGGCGCGCAAGACCCTGCTGGACCATGTGCCGATCCCCGTGCAGAACATCCATCGCATTCGTGGCGAGCTGGAGCCAGAGGAGGCGGCCGCCGAATACGAACTCACTCTCCGGGAGTTCTTCTCCCCGGCTCCTGAGAACCCGGCAGCCACATTTGACCTGGTCTTGTTGGGCCTGGGCGCAGACGGGCATACGGCGTCACTCTTCCCTAGCGCTGCAGAGCTGGAAGAGCAACCGCGCTGGGTGGTCGCCCACTACGTGGACAAAGCTCGTGCGTGGCGTGTCACCCTCACGCCAACGGCCATCAACGCCGCAACTCAAGTGACGTTCATCGTCTCGGGAGCGGGTAAGGCGGAAACAATGCGAAGAGTCCTCAGTGGGCCCCACCAGCCGGACCTGCTGCCTGCGCAGATCATCAGGCCGGCGATGGGGTCCCTGCTGTGGCTGGTGGATGCTGCAGCGGCCGGCCTGATCTGAACTGAGGGTGAGCGCCAGTCCGACATCGAAACCAGCCTGTGAGCGCCCCGGGGTAAGAGGCGGTGGTCTCACCTCGTCTATGATGTACAGGGAGACTCCTTCAAGTCCCCCCACGATCTCAGAGATGAGAAGAAGAAAAGGCGTAGCATTGGACCCAGGCGACGCAGCTCCTGACTTCACACTTCATACAGTGGAAGGGCGACCGATTTCGGTGAGCGGCACCCTCCGCACAGGGCGGAACGTCTTGCTGGTCTTCCTGCATCACCTCGGTTGACTGATTTGCCGTCAACACGTGGCACAGTTGTGCCAGCAGATGAGAGAACTCGACCGCCTAAGCGTGGGTGTGCCGGTCATAGGGTTTGGCGCGAGGCCGCAGACCGACCGGCAGTACCTGAACTGCTGGCACACCCACGCAAACTCTACAAAAGGGAGATGTAGCCCATGTTAGTGAAGAACCGTAAAGGGATAGAGATTCCCTCGTCTGAAATCACACCCAGGCATCTCTACCTTTCCCGCCGCCAGTTCATCAAGGGCGCGTCCGGAGGCGCAGCGTTCCTAGCCGCCAGCGCGCTACTAGGTAGCTGCCGTCCCAGCGAGCCTGGGACCGAAGCTGAGCCAGAGGGAGGACAGGCCGGCGCCGCCGTCGACGAACTGGGCGACACTCTCACGCCCTATCAGAACGTCATCGGCTACAACAACTTCTATGAGTTCACGACGGACTATGAGAGTGTGGCGGGGCGGGCCAAGAACTTCGTAACGTCCCCGTGGCAGGTGGAGGTGAGTGGCCTGGTCAACAACCCGAGAACCTACGATGTTGACGATCTACGCAAGTTCGATCGAGAAGAGCGAATCTACCGCATGCGCTGCGTCGAGGGCTGGTCCATGGTCATTCCCTGGATTGGCTTTCCATTGTCAAGACTTCTGGCTGAGGTGCAGCCAGACTCCAGGGCCAGGTACGTGCGCTTCGAGACACTCTACGACCCCGACCGGATGCCAGGCCAAAGGAGTCGCCTCTATCCATGGCCCTATGTTGAGGGGTTGCGCCTCGACGAA
Source organism: Chloroflexota bacterium (assembly GCA_030616025.1). Classification (GTDB taxonomy): domain Bacteria; phylum Chloroflexota; class Anaerolineae; order UBA7937; family B3-Chlor; genus B3-Chlor. The sequence goes on along the minus strand of JAUWYD010000081.1, from coordinate 1,667 downwards.
GCCATGCACGACCTCGCCATTCTAGCCACGGGTCTTTACGGCGACAACTTGCCGCCTCAGAACGGCGCACCTGTCCGCCTAGTCGTCCCCTGGAAGTATGGCTTCAAGAGCATAAAGTCTATCGTGAGAATTGACCTTGTGGAAGAGATGCCAGTCTCCCTGTGGATGGCCGCCTCTCCCAGAGAATATGGCTTCTACGCCAACGTCAACCCGGAGGTGCGTCATCCGCGCTGGTCACAAAGCACGGAGCGGCGCATAGGCGAGGTGCAGCGCCGCGCTACGCTCATGTTCAATGGGTACGCGGAGCAGGTAGCGAGCCTGTATGAAGGCATGGATTTACGACTTGACTTCTAGGCGCTGATGCTCGGGCCAGATTCGCTGAGATACCTGGGGCAAGCGAATCCCATCACAAGACGGTGGAACGCACACGAGCGCACATCAATATCAGAGAATGACACCAAGACGAACAGACGATAGCACGACCATCGCTCGGCTGCTCAGCATCGTGACCCACATCGGCGCGCTTGTACCCCTCGCTCTGCTTCTGTGGGACTATTGGACATTCCAGCTCAGTGCCGATCCCATTCGAGAAGTCACTTTGCGCACTGGAAAACCCGCCTTGACCCTGCTCGTCCTTTCACTGGCCTGCACGCCGCTGAATATCCTGTTGGGGTGGACCAAGCTGATACCCCTGCGGAAGACGTTGGGACTGTACGCATTCCTCTACGCGAGCCTCCATGCCCTCACTTTTGTCTGGCTGGATTACGGGCTTGATCCGGAACTGATTGTGGAAGCAGTCTTCGAGAAACGGTTTGCACTCGCTGGTTTTGCAGCCTTCTTGCTCCTAGTGCCGTTGGCGCTGACTTCCAATCGCTGGGCAATGCGCAGGTTGGGGAAGAGATGGAAGCTACTCCATAGGCTGGCATACTTGGCAGGCACATTGGGAGTGGTGCACTTCCTCTGGCTGGTGAAGAACGTCTACACACAGCCCCTCATCTATGCGGCTGTGCTAACGTTGCTGCTGGTGGTACGGGTGAGGCCGATCAAACACAGGATCGTGGACTGGCGCACAGAGGTCAAGAGTAGACTTGTGAGAGGCTCGACGCCGGCTGGCTAGCGTGAATCACACATGTTTGATGGTATTGACCGAGATATGAGAAGGACCGAAGCCAGTCATGCTCGCCAGGCGGCGCGCCGAAAGATCACCCGCCGGCGATTCCTGCAACTGCTGGCCGGAGGATGCGCCGCGCCGGTGGCCCGATGCGCACCTGCCCCAGAGGCGACTTCTACGCCAATCCCATCGCCTGCAGCACCCCATGCCACCGCGACGCCCATTGCCACGCAGTCGACACCGGATATGCATACGAGATAATTCCGGAAGAAGGTGTGAATCTGAGGAGGAACACGTGAACGACCCCTACGACCTGATCATCATCGGCGGTGGCTCGGCCGGCCTCACGGCCGCCAGCTTGGCGGTCCAGTTTGAGGCGCGCGTGGCTGTGGTGGAGAAGCACCGCATCGGCGGCGACTGTACCTGGACGGGGTGCGTGCCTAGCAAGACCCTGCTAAAAGCGGCCAAGGTCGCTCACGAAATGCGCACCGCCGACCGCCACGGTCTGACACCCGTCCAGCCGGTCGTAGATCTAGAATCCGTCCTGGCACACGTG
>JAUWYD010000118.1 GCA_030616025.1 Chloroflexota bacterium | reverse complement strand
GTCTATTGATTCCACGAACCCGAAGGTGATCATCGCGGCCCTGAACCACCATGTGACGTATCCGTGGGACGAGGAGAGCGGCGGCCCCACCACCGGCCTTTTCAAGAGCACAGACGGCGGGGACACCTGGACGGACATCACCCGCAACCCCGGTCTGCCAAAAGGCCTAGTCGGCAAGATCTGCATAGCCATCTCACCGGCGCGCTCCAGCCGGGTGTATGCGTTCATCGAGGCTGACGAAGGCGAAGGCGGGATCTATCGTTCCGATGACGGCGGGTCCACATGGCAGTTGACGCATCAAGACCCCGGCAAGATAGAGATCCCCAATTCCTACAACCACATCACCGCCGACCCCCAGGATCCCGACGTCGTCTATATCCAGCCCATCACCGGTTTACTGAAGTCCACGGACGCGGGCCGGACCTTCAAACGTGTACCTATGGAGAACTGGGACCCTCATGCGTTATGGATCGATCCAAACGACTCTCGCCGAATGATCGAAGGAGGGGACGGGGGGGCCTCGGTGACGTTGAATGGAGGTGAGTCCTGGTCGAGCCTCGAGAACCAACCTACCGCAGACCTACTCAGTCTGGCTGTGGACGACCAGGAGCCGTACTGGCTCTACGGCGCTCAGAACGACAACAGCCACATCGGGATTCCAAGTCGAACCGATGATCGGTCCATCGGATGGACGCACTACCTTCTCCTTCCGGTCGGCGAGGGCGGGCAGACGGCGGTCAAGCCCGACGGCAGCGTGGTCTATGCAAATGATAGGTCCAGGACGGCCCGTTTTGACCGGGAGACTGGGCTGGCTCCGCTCATCAGCGTTTGGCCCGAGTGGGTGTTCGGAACGCCCGCCAAAGACGTGAAGTACCGTTTCTACTACTCGTTCCCGGTACTCCTCTCGCCGCACGATCCTGGCGTGCTCTACACCGCCGCCCAATACCTCTTCCGATCTACTGACGAAGGCCAATCCTGGGACGAGATCAGTCCCGACCTCACGCGGAACCGCCAGGACGTAATGGGCGAAATATCCGGAGGACCCATTAGTTCCAATGCGTCCTCGCTTTTTCACGTGAGTCTCATCCGGACCATTGCTGAGTCTCCCCTCAAAGAGGGTGAGCTCTGGGTTGGCACTGACGATAGTACCGTACAGGTTTCGCAAAATGGTGGCCGCAGCTGGCGTAACGTTTCGCCGCCGGATCTTCCCGAATGGACCACGATCACTGCCATAGATGTATCTTCCCACAAGCTGGGGACGGTCTATATATCTGGGGAACGACACAGAGTAAGCGATCGCCAACCCTATCTTTACAAGACAACCGACTACGGCAACACCTGGGAGCGGATCACCAATGGGATTCGGGAAAACGACTACTCGTGGGTCATCCGGGAGGATCCGGTCCGCCCGGATCTCCTCTACGCGGGAACGGAAACAGGTGCGTACGTTTCCTTTGACGCTGGGGCATCCTGGCAGTCCCTACAGCGCAACCTGCCGCCGGTGATTGTCATGCAGATGCTTGTGAAGGATGACGACTTGGTGGTGGCAACCCATGGGCGGGGCTTCTGGATTTTGGATAACATTTCGTCTCTCCGTGCCATTACGCCCGAAATCGCCTCAGCCCCAGTGCATCTGTTTGAAGTCGTCCCTGCTATCCGACAACCTCGGGGAGGTAGCGGATGGACGGGATCTCCTGACGCAGCGAGGAATCCGCCAAAAGGGGTGATGATCGAATATCACCTGGCCCAAGAGGCCACTCGTGAGGTGATGTTCACCATCACGGAAGCGGGTGGCGAGATCATCCGGCAATTCTCCAGTAAGTCGAAGGGACGCCGCAGCCCCTCCACCAAGGCAGGAATGAACCGATTCTACTGGGACATGCGATATCCGGGTACTCAGATGCCTGCGGCCGCTGGAGCATTGGACGGTTTCATAAGTATCGATTATTCACCGCCCTCATCACCGACTGCGCCTCCCGGACGATACATAGCCCGACTCTCCGTGGATGGGCAGGATTATGAGCAGCCTTTCGAGATTCGCAAAGATCCGAGAATTAAGGCCAGCGACGCCGATCTCAGGGCCCAGTTCGACCTCATGGTTGACATCCAATATCGGTATTCGGAAGTGGCTGACACCGTGCTCAGAATCAGAGAAGTTCGAGCCAAGCTTGCCGGGAATCGGGCTGAACTGCCGGAGGATTCCAGGATCAAAGTTGACGGGATACTAGAGCAGTTCAGGCAGATCGAAGGCATTCTCACGATATGGGTAGGATCCCAGGCCCACCCCATGATGTGGAGCCCCCCTGGATTGACCGAAAAGCTGAGTTCGCTTTCAGGTGCTGTCGGCGGGGCCTATGCCAAACCCACGAAATCGATGTACGCAGTATTCGAAGACCTTTCGAAGCGCTTCGATGACCAACGCAATCGCTTGAACCAGCTTATTGAGGACGAGGTTGGACCGCTGCTGCAATTCAAAGATCCAGCAGATGCTGGCATGACTCGTCACACTAATTTAGGAGGTAAGATATCATGAAAACACATTCGTATTCGTTTATCAAAATCATTTTGTTGACATTGCTGCTAGTAAGCGCGGGTTCTAGAAGATCAGCCTTAGCACAGAATGTCGACGCCCTCCGTAATATCCAGGTCGATGACTACTTTGCACTGAAGAGCGTGGGCAGCCCGCGCGTCAGTCCAGATGGTGCTTGGATTGTTTTCACGATTCGGATCAAAGACCTCGAGAAAAACAGTTCCGAGACGCAGCTGTGGATGGTCCCAACCGCCGGCGGTGAGATGCGCCCCATGACGGCCAAGGGCGGTTCTGTCTGGCAACCCAGATGGAGCCCTGACGGTAAGTACCTGACCTTCATGGCGAGTAGTAGAGACCAGGGCTCGCAGCTCTTCAGTCTAGACCTGCAGGGCGGTGGCGAGCGCGTCCAGATTACCAATATTGAGGGCGGCATCGGAGGCTACAAATGGTCCCCAGACGGCAAACGTCTCCTACTGACGATCAGCGATAAGATCGAAGAGAAATCCGATGGGCCCTGGGTCATCGACCAGTTAAAATTCAAGCAAGACTATGTCGGCTATCTGAATCGCCAGCGCACCCATCTTTATGTCCATGACCTCGAGGCGAAAACCACCATCCAGATCACCAACGGCGACTATGACGACTACGGCGCGACATGGTCTCCGGATGGCAGCAAGATCGCTTTTGTCAGTAACCGCACAGCCGAGCCGGACGCCAGCTCTAATACCGACATCTGGTTGGTGGATCCGGGTACTCCGTACGACCAACAGGAGCCAGTCCGGGTAACCACGAACCCTGGTACCGACGGCTCGCCGATCTGGCACCCCGATGGCGAGAGAATCGGCTACCTCATGACCTACACGGACCGGACCGACATACCCGCGTCCTACCTGCAGACTAAAGTCGCGATCATTCGTATTGGAGAGGACGAGCCCGTGCTTCTTACCACGGAGGCACTCGACCGCAAGGCCTGGGACCCGACTTTCTCACCGGATGGAAGCCAGATTTACGTCCAGCTGGAGGATGACGGGCAAGTTCAACTGGCCGCTGTGTCTGTCGCGGATGGTGAGTTGAGCCGGCTGATTACAGGACAGGTCCAGGTGGGGGCGACCGCGGTAGCACCTGACGGCAGTGTCGTTGTCGCCATCAGTAAGCCGCGTCTGCCGGGAGATCTGTTTGTCCTCGATGCGAATCCTCCGGCTGGTTCTGAGCAGCCACGCCGCCTCACGGACGTCAACGGTGAACTGTTGAACTCAATCTGGCTGTCGGATGTCGAGGAGCTGCGTTTCCCGACGCTCGATGGCACCGAGATCCAGACATTTGTGTACAAGCCACAGGATTTCAATCCGAAACGCCGTTACCCGGCTATTCTCTGGCTTCACGGCGGGCAGGAATCCCAGTACGACTATGGTTTTAATTTCCGGGTCCAGCTGTTTGCCGCCAATGGCTACGTCGTGGTGATGCCGAATGTTCGGGGATCAGGTGGCCGGGGGCTCGACTTCGCACTTGCCCTCAACAAAGCATATGGCACAAAGGATGTCGAAGATGTGATCGTGGCTACTGACTACGTCATCGAACAGGGTTACGTCGATCCTGACCGGCTCGGCGTTGGCGGCTGGTCGTCTGGCGGGACGCTGACGAACTTCGTGATTGCCAAGACGGATCGATTCGCAGGCGCTGTCAGTGGCGCCAGCGTTGGATGGTATACGTCCACTTACGGTCACGATCCCTACTATCTGTGGTGGCATACGGAACTCGGTCCGCCGTGGAAAAATCGCGATCTCTGGGACAGCATATCACCGTTCATGTACGTCGAGAACATCACGACGCCGACGCTCTTCATTGGCGGCGAGAAGGACTGGAACCAGCCGATCATCCACTCCGAGCAGATGTACCAGGCGATGAAACACTTGGGCCGCGAGACCTTGCTCGTCGTCTACCCTGATGCGCACCACGGCATCAGACGGCACAGCTATCAAAAGGACCTGCTTGAGCGCTTTCTCGGCTGGTTCGAGAAGTACGTGAAGGGCTCACAGTCCGGTTCATAGCGCCCTGCGAAATGTTGCGTGCACGCTCCGCAAAAGAATGAACGCAAGTGTGAAAAGAAAGATTTCATTATGACGAAACGCAAATTCAAGGTCCCACACACGCTGGTTATCCTCTTTGGGATGGTGGTCCTGGCCCAGGTTCTTACCTATGTGATTCCCGCCGGGTCCTTCGATCGGGTGGAGATTACAGCCGGACGACTCCAGGTGGTGCCCGGCAGCTTCCACTTCACTGAGACTCCGGCGTTGTCGCCCCTGGCCTGCCTTACGGCCATTCCCAAGGGTTTCAGCGGAGCGCACGAGATCATCTTCTTCGTCTTCATCATCGGAGGAGCGTTCGCCGTTCTTCGGGCCACCGGGGCAGTGGACGCTGGAATGCACGCTCTCTTGAGGCGCTGGGGCGATCGACCCTTCT
>JAUWYD010000378.1 GCA_030616025.1 Chloroflexota bacterium | reverse complement strand
GCGGGCCGCCGTCCCATCATCGCGGAGGAGGATCAGGGCTCCGTCGGCATCCACGCTCTGGGCCTGACCAGATTCTCGGCCCCAGGGCGTGGCCACTTCCACCCTCTGCCCTAGCTGGGGTAGGCGAGCAGCCCACCTGCTGTGTGGCGATACTCCTTCTTGCAGGAGTTGGTATTCCCTCTCCATGAATCTCAGGAAAGACTGCAGCAGTTCCAAACGCGACGTTCTTTGTCCGAGTTCCATAGATACACTGGTGGCGGTCTTAGCTATTTCTGGAATCTGTGCTACATCGAGGTTCACGTTCAGGCCGATGCCCACGACTGCGTAGTCCACCGTCTCACCACTGATGCCCGCTTCAATCAGTATCCCGCCGGCTTTCTTCCCCTCCAACAGAATGTCGTTGGGCCATTTGAAGTGGACTGCTAGCCCAGTTGTCTCCTCGATTGCGCGGCCCGCGGCCAGGGCGGAGGCCATGGTAAGGCGAGGAAGTTCAGAGGGTGCAAGAGCAGGGTGCAGGATGAGCGACAGTAAAAGGCTGCTGCCCTGAGGAGCGATCCATCTTCTCCCTCCCCGTCCCTTGCCAGCTGTCTGCTCATCGGCGATGATTAGAGTCCCTTGAACCGCGCCTTGTATTGCCAGCTGTTTCGCTACGTCGTTGGTAGAGCCGATGGAGTCGTAGTAGATTGTGTGCTGTCCCACGAGTTCCGTGCTCAGACCTCTTTTGATCGTGTCGGGCGAGAGTTTCTCCACGATGGACCTCACTGACAACGGAGGGGTTTTGACTTACCCTGTTTGCGCTACTATAATGTCGGCCACTTGTGTCATCGTATTCTAACGGTTCGGGGATGTCAAGAAGGGAGTGGATGGTGCCGCTGGGACTGAAGGTGTACGTGACGCGTTTGATACCAAAACCGGGTCTGGACTTGTTGTGTAGCTTTGCGGAAACGAGGATATGGGAAGGCGAGTTGCCGCCCCCTCGAGAGGTGCTATTGCAGGAGGCGAAAGAAGTAGATGGAATCCTCAGCCTATTGACCGATTCCATTGATTCTGAACTAATGGATGCTGCGCCCAAGCTTAGGGTGGTGAGCAACTATGCCATCGGCTACGACAATATCGATGTGCAGGCAGCCACCGAGCGAGGCATCATGGTCTGCCACACCCCTGGCGTGCTGACCGAGACGACAGCCGATTTCACGTTTGCCCTGTTAGCCTGCGTCGCCCGCAGGATCGTGGAAGCAGTGCGGTACGTTCGAGAGGGGAGATGGAAGACCTGGGCTCCGATGCTCTGCCTGGGATACGACCTTTATGGCTCGACCCTAGGCCTGATAGGTCTGGGCCGCATAGGTGGCGCCGTAGCGAAAAGAGCCACCGGCTTTGAGATGCGCACTCTGTACTACGACGTGAATCGCCAGCCAAGCTTGGAGGAGGAACTAGGCCTGACTTATGTTGACCTGGACACACTGCTGCGGGAATCGGATTTCATCAGCCTGCACACGCCGCTGACATCTGAGACCTATCACATGATCGGCGCTGAACAGTTCAAGATGATGAAGAATAGGGCGATTCTCATCAACACTTCGCGCGGGCAAGTGGTGGATCAGGAGGCTCTCTGTGAGGCCTTGGCTTCCGGGGAGATCGCGGGTGCTGGTTTGGACGTGACCGACCCAGAACCCATAGATGCGGATGATCCCCTTCTCAAGTTGGATAACTGCGTAGTTGTACCTCACATCGCTAGCGCTAGCATAGCCACGCGTACCCTGATGGCGACACTCGCGGCGGAAAACCTCATCGCTGCGCTGCAAGGGCGCATGCCTCGGAATCCCGT
>JAUWYD010000181.1 GCA_030616025.1 Chloroflexota bacterium | reverse complement strand
CGACATCTTGGGTTCCGAGACCCATGGGATGAGCCAGCGAGGAGGCTCGGTTGTCTCACACCTGAAGATAGGCGCGTACGCGAGCCCCTTGATTCGCCACAGCACGGCTGACGTCCTGATCTCCTTCGACGAGGACGAAGTGTACCGTACTCTGGCCTTTGTCAGGCGTGGCGGTCTTTGCTTCGTCAACAGTTCTCGGGGCGATTTCTGGGACGCGGGCGTGAAGGCATACTTGGCCAGGAATGAAATCACCGCTCATAGCTTCGGAGCCGATAAGATTGCCCTGGAACTGGGCTCACCGCGCTCCTCCAACCTGGCCCTCATCGGCTATGCTGTGAGAATGCCTCAAGTGCCCTTCGGCCACGATGAGATCAAGGCTACCATTGAACGCATTACTCCATCAAGATTCAGGGAGGTGAACTTGGAAGCCTTCGAAACGGGTTATCGGAGAGAACAATGAAGTGGAAGAAGTACCTTTTCCCGGCGTCGATTGAGGAGGCCCTGGCCATGCTGGCGGACTACCAAGGCCAGGCTAGGGTGATCGCCGGCGGGACGGATCTGATACCCCAGTTGAGAAAAAAGGAGCGAAAAGTCGAGTGCCTGGTGGACATTAGCCGCCTGGAGGAGCTGAGGGGGATCGAGCTCGAAGGAGACGTGATCAGAGTCGGTGCTGGCGTCACTCATCAGCAATTGGTCTCCTCGGACCTGATCCGCGAAAGGGCTGCTGCGTTGGCTGAGGGCGCCTCGGCAGTGGGTTCTCCACAGATACGCTACATGGGGACGGTGGGTGGCAACATAGTCAACGCGCAACCCGCCGCGGACACGGCGATTCCCCTGCTAGCGCTGGATGCACAGGCGGAGATCGTCGGGAGCCAGGGAACCAGACTAGAGCCCTTGGAGAGCCTATACGTAAGGCCGGGAGAATCGACTGTGAACGCCAGTGCTGAGATCCTCGTGGCGCTGCGTTTTCGAGCCCTGGATGGCAACGAGGGCTCGGCCTTCGGTCGCTTGGCGAAGCGAAGAGCCTTGTCGCTGCCGATCCTGAACGCGGCCGTGGTGACCACTTTGAACGGTGATGGTACCGCTCTCGAGGACGTCAGATTCGCCCTTGGCCCTGTGGCGCTCACGCCTTTCAGGGCCCGGAGGGCCGAGGAAGCGCTGCGGGGAAAAGCAGTTGCGAGAGAGGCCGTCGAGCGCGCATTGGAGGTGGCTGCTCAAGAGGCACAGCCACGGAGCAACCCATTGCGGGCCTCTCGAGAGTATCGTCAAGAGATGGTCAAGGTCTTGCTCAGCCGAGCCCTGGAACGGGCTGTGCGGGCTGCTGAAGGGTGAACACAGAGAGGAAGAGGTGAGTCAAGGGACCAAGGACTATGGAAGCGCTAACTATGAAGCTGAATGGCGAGCAGGTGACGGTGGAGGTCAACCCTGACGCCTTACTGGTAGACGTGCTCCGCAATCAGCTGGAACTCACGGGCACCAAGGAGGCTTGCGGCGAAGGTGAGTGCGGAGCGTGCACGGTGCTGTTGGACGGTGAGCCAGTCACTTCTTGCCTCGTGCCGGCCCTCAAGGCTCACGGCCGGGAGGTAACGACCGTAGAGGGGCTGGCCTCCGGCGGGGGCCTACACCCTCTCCAGAAGGCTTTCATTGAGTATGGCGCCGTGCAATGCGGATACTGCACGCCTGGGATGCTGATGTCAGCCAAGGCCCTTCTCGATAGAAGCCCTCAGCCCACGGAGGAAGAGATCAGGCAGGCGATCTCTGGAAACCTCTGTCGGTGCACGGGCTACATTAAGATTGTTGACGCCATCAAGGCGGCTACTGAAGAGTGACCAGTGGCGACGGAGGGAGCACGCATGTCCGAGGAGTTCTCCTTTGTTGGAAAACGGGTGCCCAAATTGGATGCGCCGGGCAAGGTTACTGGTCAGGTCGTATACGGCCACGACATGAAGGTACCGCGGATGCTTTGCGGCAAGATCCTCAGAAGCGAGCACGCGCATGCGCGCATACTGAGCGTTGACGCTAGCAGGGCCAGGGCGCTGCCTGGGGTGAAGGCCGTGATCACCGCTGAAGATATTCCTGAGGTCAAGATCGGCTGGGCCCGGGATCATCCTGTCCTCAAATCAGGTAAGGTTCGTTCCACACGTGACGAGATCGCGGCCGTGGCAGCCGTCGACGAGGATACGGCCCGGGAGGCATTGGAGTTGATCACGGTCGAGTACGAAGAGCTACCTGCGGTCTTTGATCCTGAGGAGGCGATGAGGCCGGGCGCACCCGTCATTCACGAAGAAGCTCCGAACAACATCCAAGAGAAGATGCGCCAGTCCTACTATCATGGCGATGTGCAAGAGGGTTTCGCCGATTCGGATGTAGTCATTGAGGATCGTTTCAAGCTTCCTTTCGTGACCCATTGCTGCATGGGCACTTGCTTCTGTTTGGCCAGTTTCAGCTCATCCGGTGAGCTTACGGTCTGGAGTTCTACGCAAATGCCTTTCTTGTATCAGCGTGACTTGAGCATCGCTCTAGGGATTCCGGCCACGGGGATTAGGGTGATCAAGGCAGTCATCGGCGGTGCGTTTGGAAGCAAACTGGACATGTATCCCTTCGAGCCTATTTGTGTCTTCCTCGCTCGGAAGGCGGGTTGCCCAGTGAAGATAACCTTCACCCGGGAGGAGGAGTTCATTGCCTCTCCCACCCGGCAGCCGGTGATCTGCGACGTCAAAAGCGGGGTCCGGAAGGATGGCACTCTGTTGGCCCGGGAAGTCACGATGATCTTGGACAATGGAGCTTATAGCTCTTGGGGGTCTACCACTCCGCTCGTGATGATGCTAACCATCTCTTCCCTCTACCGCGTTCCCAACGTCAAGTACGATGTCACTGTGGCTTACACAAACAACCCGTACAGTGGAGCGATGAGAGGGTACGGGAATCCCCAGGCGACCTTCGTCCTGGAATCGCACATGGATATGCTGGCCCACGAGCTTGGTATGGACCCTATGGAGTTTCGGTTGAAGAACGCCAACCAGCCTGGAGACGTAACCGGCCAGGGTGTGAGAATAAGTACCTGCGGCCTGACCGAATGCATCGAGAGAGCGGGCCAGAGCATAGGTTGGAAGGAGAAACGGGCCAAGCCGGGGAACCGGGGTGTTGGTATGGCTTCGGTGTTTCACGTAGGTGGTGGGGCGCGAATCTATCCCTCCGATGGGTGCGGAAGCACGGTGAAAGTGGATGACTTCGGGAAGGTGACTCTGATAACTGGCTCGACGGATGTGGGGCAAGGGTCCGACACAGTGTTGGCGCAGATTGTGGCAGAAGAGTTGGGAGTGCCCGTGGAGAACGTCACCGTGGTCAACACCGACACCGATATCACTCCCTGGGACGTAGGAGCCCACGCCAGCCGTACCACTTTCGTCGCCGGTAACTCGGCCCGTCTGGCCGCAGCCGATGCCAAGCAGCAGATACTGGAGGCGGCTGCCCAGTCCTTGGGCGAGAAGGCGGAGAATCTCGACATGAAGAATGGCAAGGTATTCCTCAAGGGCGAGCCTGAGGAATGGGTCCCCTTCGCCAAGATGGTGCGCAGTGAGCATTTTCGGCTGGACGGGGACGTGATCTTGACCAAGGGTTGGTACGAACCCCCCACTGAAAAGCAGGACAAGGAGTTTCGAGGTAACATCTCTGCCACCTACAGTTTCGCCACTCAGGCCGTTGAGGTCGAGGTGGACACGGAGACTGGAGAGGTGGCGGTATTGAAGATAGGGGCCGCCCACGATGTGGGGCGGGCCATCAACCCCATGGCCGTGGAGGGCCAAATCCATGGCGGGATATCCATGGGCCTGGGATATGCCCTCTATGAGGAGCTACTGGTAGAGGAGGGCAAGGTGCTCAACCCCAACTTCGCCGACTACGCGCTGCCTACAGCA
>JAUWYD010000070.1 GCA_030616025.1 Chloroflexota bacterium | reverse complement strand
ACGCAACAGGAAGGGAAGTGGGATGCCGTCCAGCGAGGCATCCTGAGATGGCGAGGACAAGCCTGCCACCGATATCCTTTCCTCATTCAAACCAATGGCAACCCCAACCCTGCCGGGCCACCCAACCGCGACAAAGGTGTTACCGACATCGGGTCGGTACAGGATGAGGAGGAGATCTTCAAGATAGGGGGGAGGAGAAGCGAAGTCAAGCCCATGCAACAGTTTGCGATCCTCGCTGGCCTGGCCAAAGATGGCGAACGCCCCTCCCAGAGGGTGGCAGAGTGCGTTCCCGGTCGAATCTCCTTCTGCCGTTGCAGCCGCGCTGAACAGAACTGCTGTCGGTCCCATCTGCGGGATGAAAAGTGGATACAATGAGAAGAAGAGTTCCTTGAGACCCCGCCGGGGTGTGGGCTCACAGATCAAGTCATGGTAGCTATTCAGAAGCAGGACATCTGAGTAGGAAAGGCCCGCCCCATCAGCCAGACCACGCAACTCATCCCGGTACTCGGAAGGAAGGAAGCCTTCGAAGCGTCGAGCGTGCTGAAGGAGCAGCAGATGGGAAACCTGGTCTTGCAGGATCAGCGTCTCGAAGACTTGATCCTGGAGCTCAGCCCTGATCTCGTGTCGTAGCAGGACCCCGTGCTGGTACCCCATGTCGTAGGGGGTGCCCGTGAGGCGGAGGATGCGCAACCCCTGACGCTCCTCAAGCCGCCCTTCGTTGTAACGGCGCACAAGGTCCGCGGTCACGGGTTCAGGCAAAGTCGCCGCCGGTCGGGGACCCAGCCAGGATATCAAGGTGGTCACCATGAAGATCAGAGGAACCACCAGCCTGCCTGATGGCTTCACCCTTCGGCCGCGCCCTCAACACCCTTGATGGGCAGGCGCACGGTGAACGTGCTGCCTTTGTCAGCCTCGGTTTCTACCTCGATAGCGCCACCATGATTCTTCACGATGCCGTAGGACACGGAGAGCCCCAGACCCGAGCCCGCCATTTCTCCGCCTCCCAATGGCCCTTTGGTCGTAACAAAAGGCTGGAACAACTTGTCCAAGATATGATCCGGAACCCCACTCCCTGTGTCGGTGAAGGCTATCGCTACGTGGTCCCCATCCTGCCTGATCTCGATTGTCAGAGTTCCACCGTCAGGCAGCATAGCATCCCGGGAATTGGTCAACAGATTCAGGCAGACCTGGGATATCTGGCCCGTATCACAAACGACGGGAGGAATCGCGGAGAACTTCCGGACAACCTGGATGTTCGATTTCTCCAGGTCTCTCTCCACCAACTGCAGCGGGTTCTCGATCGCCTGGGTCACATCGGCCACCTCCATCTTGGATTCCCGCCTCCTCGCAAAGGTGAGCAGGTTGGCCGTGATCCTCTTGGCCCTGTCGACGGAGTCCATGACCACTCCCAGCGCTCGCTTGATCTCCTCCATGTCATCCGAGACCAGGCTTAGTTCGGTGTGCCCTGAGATGGCGGCCAGCAGGTTGTTGAATTCGTGAGCGACGCCAGCGGCCAGCGTGCCCACAGCGGCGAGCTTCGAGGATTCGATCAACTCTTGCTGAGAGAGCTTGAGATCCTCCATCTTTTCCCTCAAGTCGTCGTACAGCGTGGCATTTTCAATGCTGATCGCCGCGTAATCCGCCAAGGTCGAGAGCAGGTCCTGATCCTCCTCGGTGAACTCCACATCGGGCACCTGATTGTCCACCGACAGTACCCCGATAACCTCATCTCTTAGGGTCAGGGGGACATGTAGCAGGGATTTCACCAAATAGCCCGTCTTCACCTTGAAATCGCGCCCGGTTCCCTTGCCGCCCCGTCTCATCGGCTTCCCAGTCTGCACCACCTGACCAGCAAGGCTGTCGTCGACCTTAAGCCTGAAACCTTGAGCTTGCCCACTGGCAATGTTCTTGCCCGCTCTCAGGTAGAGATCCTTGGTCCCGGGGTCTACCAACAGCAAGAAGCCTTCTTCAGCCCGGGTAACGTAAACCCCAGCCTCCACTATGCGGCTCAGGAGCTCCTCCAAATCCATCAGCGAGACTACCGACTTCCCAACGGCCGAGAATATGGTCAGTTGCTCGACTCTCTGCTGCAGACTTTTCGTCAGTTCGTCCCTCTCCCTGCGCAGCCTGGTTTCGGTCAGGGTCCGCTCGAGAACGTCTATCACCTGTTCCGTCGTGAAGGGCTTGATGATGTAGTCCCTGACCCCTACACGAAACGCTTCCACTGCGATACTCTCGGAACCGAAGGCTGTCATGAGGACGATGGGGACGTCGCCTTCACCCTCCCGCACCGTCTTGACGATATCCAGCCCAGACATGTCCGGCAGCTCGAGATCGAGCAGCAACATGTCGGGTCCTTCCGAGGATATCTTGCTCAACGCCTCTTGCCCTGTAGTCGCCGTCGCGACTCTGTAACCATGATAAGGCAACACGTCCTCGGCCAGAAAGGAGAGGATGTCAAGGCTATCTTCCACAACAAGGATTTTCTCAGCTGGCATGATGCCCTCCTCGGATCCTATCACACAACCGCTGGCGATCCTTGCTCACATAGTACCATAATTGCACCACATTGTACAGAACTCTGGCCAAAGCCTATCGCCAAGGCATCACCTTCTTGAGGCCTTGAATGCGGCCGAGAACTCTGACGTCAACTTGAGATAGAGTTCGCCATAACTCACGCTGGGTTCGATCTGCGTCCCTTCCAGCCACTCGTTGAAGCTGGTGATGACAACTACGTCAGGTGCACTATCCATCGCCGCCTGCCAGGTCTCCCGGTAATATGCCCCGTTTCTTCGATCGTGAGCAAAGCGATTGGATCGTCCTTGAATGTACAGGTCGTTATAACCCGGCATGACAGTAGCCACCCACAGCTTTGGCGTGCCATGTCGCGCGCTGTAGTCGCGCACCTTATTCCCCCACGTGGTTAGCGTGCTGTGGACATTGGCTGGCGGATTCCAGGTGATGTTGTATAGATGGTGACCATCGAAAACGCGCAGGAAGTCGATGTCTGCACCATCCGCGATCCACAGAGTCTTGTGATCAGGATCCACCTGCTGTCGGATGGAAGCCCAAGCATCAATGGCTGACTGCCCCTGGGTGGTGAACACATCCCGGACCGCCCAGAAGAAGATCAGCGGCTTACCCCTGTACCGCAGAAACGCCGGATGCGCGCCATGATTGTCAATCAAATGCCTCAAAGCGCCGGCCACGTCAGCCTGGCCGTTGAAAAACGGCGAGCGGGTCTCGAAGTACACGGTGGCGCGAAAACCACGATCGCCGGCCACCTCCAACATCGTGCGAAGATTGGTCTCCGTTTGATTGTTGCGGACCTTGGGACCGTACCAAGCCACCGCAAGAGCATCAATGTTAGCCCGTTGGGCCTGCTCAACGTGTCTGATAATCGTGTTGCGATCCCTCGACGCATAGGGAACAGCAGGCATATCCGGCACCTTGTCGGGCGCCCATTGGTCCAGGCCGAACCAGGCATAATAGAAAGCCGCCACAAGGGGCTCACCCGAAGGGGAGGCGCCCAGCGGAGGAGTAGTCGGCTGGCGTGTCGCCGTGGGGGGTAGAGAGATCAACGTCGGCGTCTCCGTCGGAGTCGAACTGGAAACTGGTGGAGTGGTCGTGGCTGTGGACGTAGGTGTAGGGGTCGCAGCCGGGCGTCGCCCTGGAATATGCAGTTCCTGCCCTATGGAGAGCAGGTCGGCGCTGAGGCTGTTCAGCTCCATTATGGCCCCCACCGTGGTGTTATATCGCCGCGCAATGCCGCTCAGAGTCTCACCGGCCTCCACGACATAAACGAGAAAGGCAGGGGTCGGCGTATAGGAGATCGGGGTATACGTTGGGGTGACAGTAGGAGTCGCGGTAGGCCCGCTAGGAGTCGCAATTCTCGTCGCCGTCGGAGAAGGCGTCGGGGTGGCCTGAACCTCGGCGGAAGGGGTGAGAGTCACGGTCCAAGATACTAGGCGGTCCGAAGTGTCTGCCCAGACCAAAGAAAGCAGGATATAGACGTAGGTGCAGGCCAGGAATAAGGCTATCAATCCCGCCAAACTGATCACTCTCGGTCGCCCTACCATGGCTCTCAGGGTCTGGAAATACGGGGCCAGTCTCACGACATCCCCCACAGCCGGCAAAAAGCGCACAGGGCTGGCGCCGTCGTCGGCTGCCCGCAGTTTTCACATTCGCCTAGATCCAACTTTTCCCTGGGCCCAGAGAAGAGGCCCTCTTCGCGCCGCGTCTTCAGGAAGCTCAGATAGAACTGCTGCTTGGCCCCGCGAGATCGAGTCTCCAGTCGATTGAGCAATTCCTTGTAGAGAATGGTGGTGGCGCCCTTGGAGTGGGGACACTCCTCGTAGATGTAGTCTGTGCCCTGCAGGAGTGCATAGGCCGCCGTTTCCCGTTCATAGAAGCGGAAGAAGGGCTTGGCTTTGCGCGCCAGACGTGGATGGGTGCTGGGCAGAACAGGAGCCTGCCTGGCAAGATAGCCTGTCTGCCAGCGAAGCACGTTCTGAAACAGTACCGCGGCTTCGTCGTCGAGGTTGTGTCCTGTGGCCAGCGCAGCGAACCCCCTTTCACAAGCCACGCGGTTCATGATGTGCCGCTTAACAAGGCCACACAAAGAGCAGACTTCTCTCCCCCGTCTCTCGCGTGCCAACTCCAGGACTGATTTACCATATGTCTTCTTTACATCCACGATCTGAAAATCGGCTCCGCTCCGCTCCGAAGCGAACTGCTCCACACGGGCCTTCGACTCCTCGGAGTACTGCTGATCAGCGATGGCGAGATTTATGTAAAGCCCTTCGACATCATATCCCAGTCGCAGAAGCACGTCCCACAGGGCCAGGCTGTCCTTCCCTCCCGAGACCGCCACTAATACGCGATCCTCAGGGCCAAACATGCCATAACGCTCGATGGCGCGCTGGGTCCGGGAGATGAACCACTCCGTGAAGTGCTCCCCACAGAGAGCCAGCCTGTGCTGGCGCATGTTGACCGCGGCCGGTCCGCCGCATTTCCTACACTTCAACGCCCAGGACACCCTTCGAAGTGAAAGCAGTTCTGCGCACCGCCTGAGATAACTGCGATCAACCTCACCTCATCTCCATCCTTCAGGATGGTGTCATCGGTCACCAACTGGCCGTCGCGGACCACCAGCACTGACTCCGGGTCAAGCCCTACCTTCTTGATAGCCGCGCGCGCGGTCATCCCAGCCTTCAACTCCCACTCCTTGCCTCGATAGACGAGCTTTATCATGATACTACAACCGACGCAGACTCTCTTTACCACGGGAAGACAAACCCTGATACGACTTGAGTCCCCAGTCCCACGCTGTTCTCTGCTCCTCGGAGACATCACCAAGGGTCTTCCCCGACGCTCCAGCGACCGTATCATTCCAAAGCATCACACAGCCAGCACGTATTCTGACCCCGTCGTGAATGACGGCATGCATCCCCGCTATGGCATTCCTGCCGAGAGTGGCGCCATAGATAACAACGCCATGACCGACGTGACAAGAAGGGCCCATCTCGGTCACCTGATCAGGCCCGACGTTGACCACACAGTTCTCCTGAGTATTGCATCCACGTCCAATGGCGATGTCGACCCAATCGCCGCGTAGCACCGCTCTTGCTCCAACGTAGCAACGCTCGCCGATGGTTACGCATCCTATCACCGTTGCCTCGGGGTGAACTAAGGCACCTCCCAGTGCTTTCGACTGCTTGCCTGAATTCGTAGAGGCTCATCCCGGGTTCCCGCAGGTTTTAGAAAGCAAGTGGGCTTGATGTGTCAAGCCCACTCATGAGGCAGGGCCTCTTCCCCGCCGCATTACCGGTACCAAGCGCCGCCCTACAATCTTCCTGCGATCTCCTCGGCCAACTCCAGCGTGCTCGACCCACCTCCCATGTCGTAGGTTCGAACTTTGCCCTCAGCGATCACGTTGGAAATGGCGTTCTCCAGACGCTCAGCCAGACCACCCTCACCTAGCCAGTCGAGCATAAGCCTTACCGTGAGCAGCATGGCCGTGGGATTCACTTTGTACTGACCCGCGTATTTGGGCGCTGAACCGTGCGTCGGCTCGAACAGGGCATAGTCATCGCCGATGTTGGCGCTAGAGGCGAAGCCCAGACCGCCGACGATCTGGGCACACAAGTCCGAGATGATGTCACCGAACATGTTGGAGGCCACCAGCACCGAATAGTCCTGAGGGTTCTTGACCAGCCACATA
>JAUWYD010000012.1 GCA_030616025.1 Chloroflexota bacterium | reverse complement strand
TCCACGTGGCGCCCCGGGCAACTATGACCGGGTGCGCGAAGTGGGCGAGCCGCTGCACGAGAAACGTGTAGGCGGGGTGTAGAAAGGAAAGGGAGGGTAAGAGAAAATGAGATTCAGAGATTACCTGCAGGAGAACTCGATCGATATCGGGACCTCCGGCACCAAGACCTTCAACCTGGACTACAACTCGCCCATCACCCAGCTGGACCTGTACTTTAGGGCGACTAACGATGCGGCTGGGAACGTGGAGTTTCCGTTTGAGCGGGGCATCTCCAAAGTGGAGATCGTGGACGGTGGGGAAGTCCTTTGGGACCTGCCCGGCGAAGTGGTGTTGGCTTCCTTCGTGACCGACAACGAGGGGTTCCCGTACAGTGAGGCGGAAGAGGCGAACGGCGCGAGCGTGCGGCAGCAGTTCCCGATCAGGTTCGGGTTGAAGCTGTTCGATGAGGTGTACGCGTTCGATCCCAGGCAGCACAAGAACCCCCAGTTGAAGTTCACCTTTGACGAGGCGACGTACAACACACCAGGGACTGACGGGTACGTGTCGGGCTCCTGGGAGTTCTCGCTGATGGTGCGCCTGATGGAGGGTGCGCCGAAGCCGAAGGGCTTCTTGTCAAACCGCATCGTGGAGAGCTTCACCTCCGTAGCGGGTGGGGATCGCAGGGTAGAGATGCCAACGGATCGGGTGATCCGGTACTTGATGTGCCGTGCAGCCAAGGATGACACCACTTTGTACTCTATCCTCACCAACTACAAGCTGAGCGTCAATGGTGGTGAGTTCGTGCCATTCGACCTGGCGGCGCGTGACTTCATCAACCGCATGTGCGAGACGTTCAAGCCCGTCACCCGCATCTTTACAGCATACATCACCGACGCTGACGTTCGTGAGACCTATATCGGTGTGCCTCACAATGGGCATGTGAGCGCTGACTACGCAGGCTGCTTTGTCAGTGGCAACTTTTACATCAACGGCAGTGTGCTGGTCTATCGCAGAAACCATGACAACAGCCCTGGCACTCCCGGGATGACCTACATCAGCAACACGGGCTGGGCTTTGCACGACACCCTGATATACCCATTCGGTGACCGGATGAACCCCGCTCACTGGCTGGATCCATCGGCCTTCCGCAAGCTGGACTTCTTCGTCAACGACGCGGTGGCCGGCGCGGACGTGGACATCTGCCTGCAGCAGGTCTACCCGTACTGATCAGTACGTGCGTCCAGGAGGCAAAATAACATGCCAGACGTGAAGAGACCGCCCGCTACGTTTCATCTCCTCAAGGATGCGGTGGTCAAATCAACGGCCGTCTTCCCCATCTCCGGCACCGTCTTCACCGAGCCATATCGCCATTTCCTGCTGTTTCTGGAGATAGATTCCACAGGTACCGACGCTCACGTCCTCCAGGTGGTGGTACAGTTCTCCCACGAGGATCAGGCCGAGCCCTACGATTATAAGCAGGGGCTGTTTGCCTCTCTCTTCTACGAGGACGTCGATACCGCCAGTGGCGTGTACGAGTGCTTTGCCGGCGATTGCTGGGGTAGGCAGATCAGCGTCAAGTTGGTGGGCACGGGCGTGACTTCCAGCCTGTACTTCACCGTCTCGGCCTGGCTCGAGCTGCTGAGCTAGTGACGTGGATAGGAGGCTGGAGTGACAGCTGGGCGGGTGATACGGAGCTTTGCCTCACCGGGCGGCTCCCCGTCTGGTCTGGCCTGGGATGGGCGGACGCTGTGGTACTCCGATTATAGCACCGACCTCATCTATCAGATCGACCCGGTCACCGGTCGGGTGCTGCGGAGCTTTGCTATTCCGGCTGGCGACCCACAGGGCCTGGACTGGGACGGGCGGACGCTGTGGCATTCCGATCCCGGCACCGGCCTCGTCTATCAGCTCGACCCGGTGACCGGTCGGGTGCTGCGGAGCTTTGCCCCACCGGGCAGCGTCCCGACCGCTCTGGCCTGGGGTGGGTGGACGCTGTGGCACTGTGATTATAGCGCCGACCTCATCTATCAGATCGACCCGGTCACTGGCCAGGTCCTGCGGAGCTTTGCCACGCCGGGCGACTCCCCACAGGGCCTGGCCTGGGACGGGTGGACGCTGTGGCACTCCGATTATACCACCGGCCTCGTCTACCAGATCGACCCGGTCACTGGCCAGGTCCTGCGGAGCTTTGCTTCACCGGCTGGCGATCCGATTGGTCTGGCCTGGGATGGGCGGACGCTGTGGCAATGTGATTATACTAGTGGCCTCATCTACCAGGTCGAAGTCGGCTAGGAGGGATCATGCCTGACTACAAGCTCACCTCATCCGCCTGGCTGGCCCGCCAGGTCAAGCGGTCCAAGGGCGTGCTGCTGGTGCACATGGAAAAGGATAGGGAGTACACGGTCGAGGAGCTGTTGGCAATGCTGAGTTCCTATGGCCTGCACTACTCCAACCCGGAGTACGTGGAGATCGGCCAGCAGCTGATCGCCGATGGCCTCATCGAGGCGGTGTAGCGTTTGGACTATAACGTCACCCTGAGCGTACCGGCCTCGACCCTCGCGGCCGTCCCCTCCATCCTCCCGGTGCTCCTGACCAAGGGGCTCATCGTGGAGGTGCGGGTCGGCTTCCCCGATGGCTGCGCCGACCTGGTGCACGTGGTGATCGTGCGTGGTGGTCACCAGGTGTGGCCGACTAACCCCTCCGGATCTTATGCCTGGAACGATTACGTGTACGAGATCGCGGCCAGCTACGTCCTGGATGACCAACCGTTGACGATGAAGGTGGTGGCCTGGAACGAGGACACGGCCAATGCCCACCTGGTGACCGTGGGCTTTAACCTGCTGCCTCTGGAGCCGACCGTCCTGGCGCGCTTCGTGCAGGCCGTCCTCGGGCGCCCCACCAGGTGGGGGTAGCTGAGATGGCACGGGGTCATTCGGACTGGGGTAAGATCCGTAAGGACGGAATGGTATCCTCCGTTGCCGACCTGGGGGAGCTGGCGGTCAGGCTGGGTAGCATCAACTCGTTTGATCGCCGGGGCGACGTGTACTGGATGGACTCGTTCGAGTATGGCGTAGCCGGCTGGACTGTGGTCACTTCCCCTGCCGGGGGAACCGGCGTCCAATCCGCCGATTATGCCCGGCACAAGGGGTATTCTCTCAAAGCGACCACTCCGGATGCCGAGGGGGGCGTGGTGGGCATCCAGCATTACGAGGCCCTGGCCTTCGAAGGCAAGACCGGGTGGGAGATCGCTCTGATGAGCATGGGGGACCTGCTTTACTTCGAGCTGATGGTGGACATCCTGGACGGGGACCGTATCTGGCGCGCCAATGTTCGCCTCGACCTGGTGGGGAAGAAGTGGGAATACGAGTATGCAGGGGATGCCTGGCAGTTGATAGCCACTGGCGTCGTCTTTTCTGAGGTGGAAACGCTTTTCAACCTGATCAAGCTGGTGATCGACGTGACCGAGCACGAGTACGTGCGGCTGCTGTTCAACGGCGACGAGTGGCCGCTCGATGGCATCGCCATGAGGGATGTTTCCTCCACCACTGGGGTTTATAGCCGTTTTCAGCCGCGTCTTACGGCCGACGAGGCCATCGACTGCTATTTCGATACGGCTATCATCACGTTGAACGAGCCGTAGCTGGTGCACCAATTACCCTTTCCTCTACTTCGTGGGGGCGGGTGGGCGGGGGATGGTCGGCGGGGTGTTGTCTGGGGTGGGAGAGGGGGAACCACCACACGGACGGGATTTGATCTTTTCCTAAGATCAAAGACCGCGAGGGGGGCAGGTTTCGATCTTCTCTCGCTTTTTCTGTCTTTTGTGCCTGGTGCCTTGTCAGGCGTGAGGCCATAGGAGTCAACGGTTTTTTTTCGGATGATGCGTGATACCATCTCTTGAGGCGTGTCTCGTTTCTGGTCGGTCTCTCTAAAGTGGTGTGTGTCTCTTGAATCATCCGAAAAAAGTCGAAACCTGCGCGCCTCGGCGGTCCGTCGCCCGACATGCGGCCTTGTCTGGCAATGTGAGATTGTCCAGGGCGAAACGTGATACCTTCTCTGGCGGGGTGTCCCTCGTGGTTTCTAAATTTGGCTTGAATTCTCATGCGCTCTGCCCAGGCTGAAGGGTGGTCGTGGAGTTCGCGTCAGGTGGCGCCTCGCCGCCACCGGTAGGTCGACTGCAAAAGTACCTTTGCTGCACCGGTAGGCATGGCGTGAATTAGCGCGGGGCAAGGACACGTTCGCACTCGTGGTACCCTCAGGAATGCGTCAGGCCGTCGCCGTGGGGGTGAGGTCTCCCCCGCGCTTTTGGCTCTTGTCGATACGGTTGACTACGAGGAGCCCCTCCCCGAAGCAACTTCGGACTAAATCCGATTATGTCTTGTTGTACCCAACCATACATAATCGCATTTAGTCGGATGTTGCGGTTCCCTCGAATCACGGTGGAATTCGTGATACCTGTCCCCCGGCTGCAAGAGACCTCAGAGCCGACTGTGGGGGAAAAGGCGGGGGCGGTGTGGCCGTCCATCCAATGTGCGGTAGTCCGGCCCCACGGTCGGCTCCTCGTGGGGTGGGTGCCTTCAACCCCGAAGCGCCGCCGACTTTGAGACTACCTTCCTCTTGCGCGTCAGCGTTCTACCGTCTCTTGGGGGTGGCGGTTTGTGTGCTGTACTCGGCACTCAAACCGCCTGGTGGACAGGGTGTGGCCGTCTCTCAGGTCCCTTCCCCTGTTTTCCGAATTTGTGACGTTAAGGCCGGCCTTTTCGCTCAGGCACGCGGCCTTCTCTGGCATGTAACGCTCAAGTTAGTTCAAGTTCTCTGGCAATTTACGATCACTAACGCTGAGCGAAAAGGTCGGCCCGACGGGAGAGCGCGGTGGACTGGAGGGCTACCTTTCAAGCACCGGTAGGCGCTGAGGTCAGGGTGGTGTAACCCTCGACTGCAGCGTGGGCGCGTGGTGCGGCGCACTTTGACGCACGACGCGGCCCCGTCTCTTACGCGGTAGCGCTGTGCCGTCTCTTAGGAATGGCGCCTTGTGTGCTGTACTCAGCACGCAAGGCGCCTGGTGGACTGGACGTAGCCGTCTCTCAGGGAGGTAAACGAGTATGGCTGATGTATTCCCGGTCAGTTGGTTTCGGCAAGAGGCACAGGAGATGGTGCTGGATTTCCTGGGTAACATGCCTGTGCCCGTAGAGGACAAGAAGCAGGCCCTCATAGAGTGGGCCGATAGGGCTGGTGTGACCCTCACGGCGGAGATGGTGGAAGCCGTGACGGGGCTACCGGCCGGGGAGGTGTGAGGTATGGAAGGCAGTGAACTGGTTAGGTTGGCTCAAAGGGTGGCTGCGGACCTTGTGCGGGCAAAGGCCCTGGGCGAGGACGGCGTGGTTGCGACGCTTCAGATGGCTCTTGATGAGCTGCTGGAGAGGCTGGCCGTCGAGCGTGAGAGGCCTCCTGAGGTCGCTCCTGTGGTGGAAGAGGAAAGCGAGCCGTGAATATTCTCCTGGCTGTGAGTCTGGGCGCTCTGGGGGGCACGCTGGCGGTGGCAGTGGTGATGATCTGGTATCTCGAGAAGCGCCTGGCTGACACCGGAAGACACCTCGAGGAGCTTTACGCCCAACTGGAATCAATGCTCTGGAAGTTGGGGGCTTGAGCCGTGCCTGTTAAGTATGCCCACCTCGGCAAGCACGAAGAGCGCATCTGGGATGCGTACGTTGACCAGTTTGGCCTGCCCGATGGTCGAATCTCTTACGACGTGCGTCTGGGTGATGGTGCACCTGTGGATCCTGGATGGCCGAACTGGATGAAGGCTATGGTGAGAGCCCTCTCCCAGAAGCGCGTGGACGTGATAGCCGAAGAACGCTTCCGTATCACCATCTTCGAGATAAAGCGGCGGGCTGGTCTTTCGTGTCTGGGTCAGTTGCTGGGTTACGAGGCACTGATGTTCAAGCAGGACGGTGGATGGAAGCCGGTTACTCTTGTAGCAGTGTGTGAGGACATCGAACCTGACATGCTGGATACGTTCGACTTCTATAAGGTTAGTGTGGTGATCGTGGGGTCCATCACCGGGAAGTAGATTCCCGCACACACACACACACACACACCCCAGCAAAATCCCTATAAATTCAAGCACTTTTTTTGGCAGTGGCCAGGCACCTCAAGGCGGCGCCCTGCACTTGCTCAGGTCCCATTTCCAGATGCCTGACCAGAACTCCCGTCCTGACATCTCTAGGAGGTGCTGCACCCATCTCTGGGTGAAGGGCTTGGAGTGTTCGCTGAGCATGCGGGCCAGGGCCAGCACCAGCTTGTCCAGCAGGTAGAGGTTAGAAATCTGCGCCTTCTCTCTTATAATGTAGCGGTTGATGCGGGTGAGCAGGCCGTCTTCCTCCAGGATGGCCACAGTTCGCCAGAACGTCGCCACCGAACAGCCTTTTTCGGCGGCGATTTGCTTTGCCTTGGGGTAGATGTGGGTGTAGTAGGCGTAGAGGCGGAGCAAGCGGAAGACTACCTCGCGTTCGGCGGTGTGGAGCCCGAGGTCGTGCTTGAGAAAGTTCCAGATCAGGTGATGGTAGCGGTTTAGCTGGTGTGGGCGGAGCAGCTTGCGTTTCGATGAGACACCATAAGGTATATCTATGTCCCTACCTTCGAGTTTGTGAATGATTTGGCCGTTGAAGGCTTTAGGCTGTGATTTCGGGTCGTCTTCCGGAGGGGAAGACCTATGGTGTATCACGGGTTTTGGAGATGGCGTGGTCCCTCGATGTCGAGGGTTGGTAGACGTGGACATGGTGCACCTCCTTGGGGGAAAGTAGAGCCCTTGCCTGTAGGTGAGATTGCCTTGAGAGTGGCTGGAGCTGGCAAGGGCTCGTAGGGTAGAGCCCTTGTAGTAGGGCCCGGGTGTATTATAGGCCAGTGTCTCTTTTTTTGCAAGCCGGAAAAGCCTGTCCGGAGGCCCTTTGTGGGGTTTATGTCAAATCTTCACCAAACCTCAACCATTCCTCAACCATTCCTCAACTATTCGTCGGCAGTTTGTGGGGGTCTTTGGGGGGTGTCTGGCTTGCACTTGTAGGGTACTTGTGTTATAATTCTCGTGACGTGGATACCGCCCGGCCTGTGACTGTGCCTGCCGTGCATGACGGCTATGGGTAAGAAGCGTACGGGAACGTACCTGTTACTGGTCTATCATGCTGAAACCATTCTAGCGGAGAGGGGCACGGTGGGCAGGTAGTTCATCCACGTGGATGGGGGGAAGGGAGGGCGTGGTCGATGGCGGCGAAGAGATCAGTCTATTTGCAGGATGTGGACCTGGAGCGCCTGGAGGCGGTCCGTGAGAGCCTGGAGGAGGAGTTCCCCGTGCACAAGGTGAACAACTCCTGGGTCTTTCGGTACGCGCTGTACCGGCTGTACCTGGCGCGGGGCCTGGGGGTTGGCCCCGGGCCGTCACCGGTGGGGGGGGAGGGTGCCGAATGAGCGAGGAGGAGGAGTACTACCGTGAGCAAGTGCCTGTGGTCATGGAGCGCATTCAGATCATGACTATCCTTGGAGCTTGCATCCTGGCTCTGAAACATCCCAAGTTCCCTGATGGGGCTGCTGCCATGACCCGGGACATCTGCCGCCAGCTTCGCGTCCAGGTGGACCGTTACGTGCCCGGCGATACCAAGGCCGAGTGGGATCGGGTGCTATGGCCAGGAAAAGAGGGAGGTGCAGGATGAAAAAGGGCGCGATGGAGCTGATCACCTACGAGCAGTTGGATGAAGTGCGGAAGCGGATAGTGGCGCTTTTGCCGCCCGTAGCGGAGGCGGACGAGGGGACACAATTGGCGTTGGCCTACGTCACGATATCCTATGGGCTGGACCCGTTCATGGGCGACGTGTGGGCCATCCCCAAGAAGGTGGGCGGAAAGTTCGTAGGGTGGGGGCTGATGTTTGGCATCACGGCGCGGCGGAAGGTGGCGCATCGAAGCAGGGAGTATGATGGGTGCACGTTCCGCTGGCTGACTGAGGATGAAGCCGGGCTGCTGGACGTGGACCTGGCCAGGGGCTGCAAGGCTATCGCCTGCGAGGTACGGAGAAAGGGAATCAAGCAGCCATTTCTGGGCTTTGGTGTGGTACGTGCCGACGATAAGAGCAGGATGAACCATGGTCAGTTGGCTAAACTGCGGGCCGAGCGAAGCGCGCTGAAGATGGCCTTTCCGGTCGAGTTGCCGAGTCTGGGGGAGAGCCTGGGGGAAGTCGAGATCGAGGTCGAGGACATCGAGGAACGCGAGGACGAGGACGTGGTCGCCGGCGAGGGGGATGACACCCCTGCCCCCGATCGGGGGCCCGAGCCACAGGGAGCCAAGCAAGATGTGGTTGATCTGTTCGGAGAGGGGGGTTGAGATGCAATTCCGGCTGGAGGCCTCGGAGAGGCAATGTTACCTGGGCCACGTGGATACTTTCGAGATCGAGGGTGTGGACCCGGTGTCAGCGAAGTGGCTGAGCGACTGGACGTTGTGGTGTCGTACCTGTGAAGCGTTGGTGGCGGACGTGGTCCAATCTGCAGAGAAGAGATTGTTTCCTCGTCGTAGGGACGTGGTAGGCTACGTGGTCAGCGTGCCGATGGCGATGACGATCGTGGACGAGTCCATGCGGAAAGGAAGGGGTGATGAAGGTCCGTAACGTTGCCCTCGAGGACATCCTTCCTCCGCGACTGCAGCCGCGCCTCCGGGAGGATGACCCCGGGATTGAAGAGTTGGCTGTGTCTATTAAGCGGCATGGGCTGATCAGCCCGCTGACGGTGACGCCGGATGGCGATAAGTACCGGCTGCTGGCTGGCAATCGGCGCTTCAAGGCCCTGCGGATGATCGGGGCCGTCAAGGCCGCCTGTAGCATCGTTCAGCTAGAAGCGGACGTGGGCGACGAAATCACCATGGCTGAAAACCTCATCCGCCGCAATCTATCGCCGGTCGAAGAGGCTTATGCATTTGCTCTGTATCTTGATGCAGCCGGGACCACACACGAGGACCTGGCGGAGCGGTTGGGCAAAGAGCGTACCTATGTCACCCGGCGCCTGATGCTCCTGGATCTGGACGACAACTCACTCGGCGCCCTCGAGGACGGGATCATTGGCTTGAGCGAGGCGCTGCTGCTGCGGCGTGTGGATGATCTGGCGGTTCGGCTAAAGTTCATTGAGCACGCTGACAAGTTCGGGTGCACCGTGCGGGTGATGGAGTATTGGATATCCGGCTACCTGCGGCAGAAGGACGCTATTGAAAAGGAGGAGGGGCGTGAGCTGGAGGCCGGAGAGGTGCACGTGCCCCGGGAGGTGATGATGCTCTGTGATCGCTGCGAGACCCCTACCCGTTATAACGAGCTGCGGACGACTTACCTTTGTCCTGGCTGCTACCGGCGAATGGTGAGCGAGCGGTTGTTGAGGGAGGAGTGAAGTGGCGAAGCCAAACTGCTACGATTGCAAGCATCGAGGGACTATACCTGGGGACGCTCACTCAAGATGTCATCATCCATCTGTGGGGGCTGTTGGCCTTGGGCTCAATGTCTGGGGAGATCCACATGCCGTGCGGCATGGCTGGTTTAACTGGCCTTTTAACTTCGATCCTCGCTGGTTGCTGCAGTGTGATGGGTTTGAGGCTGTAGGGTGATGATTCGGTGATTGGGGTGATTCGGATGATTCGCTCCTATCCGCCGAGGAGTATTGCCTCTTTCGTCGCCCCGTTGAGTGATCGTCGATCGACCGTCGAGTGATCGTCGGGTGATCGTCGAGTGATCGTCGATGGGAGGTACCATGTTTGGACAGATGTCTTGCTGTCAGATTTGCAAGTTCCAGGATCGCCGGGAAGATGATGGTCAGGAGGCCAGGTGCTTTTACCCTGACCCGGTTGCAGACTATGACACTTGTGACCTCTTCCTGGTCGTCGAAGGCCCGCTACTGGGGGCCCGTCTGGCCGAGCTGTACAGTCAGGTTGATCTTGCCTGGGGTATGCTCGAGGCCCTCCTGGATAAGGTCGAGCAACGTGCCGGCGCTGAAGTTGCTCTGAGGGGAAATCGTGAGGGAGATCTGGGAGCGGATTAAATTGTTGCGGTTGGAAGAGTGGTTTGAAATTGCCTGGATCCTGATCATTATCTTTGCCGCCCTGGTGCTTGCAGGTGTGTTGATGTGGTATCACGTGTGCTTGCAAGTCAGATAGGGTCATGGTCACTCTAACTGATGTTGTGCAAAGCATGGGAGCGGTGAGCTGAGGATTATTATGTCTATCTGTGATCGCTGTGGTGCACCAATTGAATACCGGCGTACGGCGCGCGGCCGCGCCATGCCCGTGGACCCGGGCAAGGTGGCCGTCCTTACCAGGCGGGGCGGCGTGGTGCACGGCTGGGTGTCCCACTTCTGCACCTGTGAGTCCAGGGTCTGCTACCTCCCGGAGGAGTTTCACATCGTCCAGCGCCGCTTTTTGCCAACCTGAATTGACGCAGGTGGGGACGTCCGACTACTGGTCGGCAAACTTCCCCTCGTAGCCGGCCGGCCCTCAATGGGCTGGCCGGCTACTTTTTTGCCTTGCCTGCCGGCAGGCAGTGCCCCGGTGGGGACCTGTCCCATTTTCCGCTCGACCAGGTGATCATCACCGGGATGATCACCTCCCCGAGGGACGTGGTTGTGGGCGAAAAGTGGGGACCTGTCCCATTTCTGGGCATTTGACATCGAGGGCCAGTGGTGTTAGAATAGCAGTAGAAGCCGAAAGACCGTTGTCTTTCGGCTTTCTTATCTTTCGGCTTTGGGGGAGGGGCTACCCCTCCCCCTATCATAATAGGGAGGTGTTTCATGGCTATCAAGATCAAGTCGGCGCCCGAGATCGCCAAGAAGTGGGCTCAGGTGACGCCGGCACGGAGCAAGGTGTGGGAATCCGAGGTCAGGGCCCTGTCTGACTCTGACTGGGCGGACCCGACCCTGGCGGCGGCTCCCATCTGGGAGACCGGTGTGATGGAGGCGGCAGCCGCTGGTCTGTTCGAGAAGGGCGTAGAGGCCAAGCGCACGAAGTGGCGGCGCAAGGCCCTGGCTCTTGGGCCGGCTCGTTTTGGGCCTGGAGTGCGGGCTGCCGAGGCCGACCAGGCGTCCGGCTTTGCCCCTTATCGTGAGGTCATCGCCGGCACAACGCTCTCGCCGCGTGGTCCACGTGGCGCCCCGGGCAACTATGACCGGGTGCGCGAAGTGGGCGAGCCGCTGCACGAGAAACGTGTAGGCGGGGTGTAGAAAGGAAAGGGAGGGTAAGAGAAAATGAGATTCAGAGATTACCTGCAGGAGAACTCGAT
>JAUWYD010000251.1 GCA_030616025.1 Chloroflexota bacterium | reverse complement strand
CAGGTTACCTCCTCAGAACATAGAAGCCGAGCAATCGGTATTGGGTAGCCTCCTCATCGACCCTGAAGCCATCCTCAAAGTCACCCCCTTTCTACGCCCGGAAGACTTCTACCGCGAAACTCATGGCCTGATCTACAAAGCAATCATAGACCTTCATGAGCGGCGCCAGCCGGCAGACTTCGTGACCCTCTGTGACGAACTGGGACGGAGGGGGCAGCTGGAGCAGGTAGGTGGACCCGGCTACTTGACTTCTCTGATAAGCGCCGTGCCTACGTCTGCCCACGTGCAGCACTATGGCCGCATAGTCGAGCGCACGGCCATGCTCCGCCGGCTGATCAGCGCTGCGGGCGAGATCTCCAACATGGCCTACGAGAGAGGCGATGACGAAGACAAAATCCTGGATCAGGCCGAACAACTCATCTTCGGAGTCGCTCAGCGTCGCGTCGAGCGAGAGTTGGTAGCATTGCGGACCATCCTCGGCGACTACTATGACCGTATCGAATACCTTTACCGACACAGGGGGGAGACCGTCGGGGTGCCCACAGGCTTCATTGATCTCGACAGATTGCTCGGGGGTTTCCAGCCAGCGGACCTGGTCATCGTCGCTGGCCGTCCAGGAACCGGCAAGACCAGTCTAGCCCTGACCATAGCCGACTACGCCGCCCGCAGGCAGGGACGATGCATCGCCCTCTTCAGCCTGGAGATGCCGGCCCAGCAGGTGCTTCAGCGCCTGGTATCCGGGGCCACAGGGATCCAGTCTCAGCGGCTCAGGACAGGAAACATAAGCGAGGACGAGTTGGCCGGCGTGACCAGGGCCATGGGCGAACTCTCCGAAACCTCCATATTCATAGACGATACGCCAGCGATCGCCCCCATGGAGCTACGCGCCAAAGCCCGGCGCCTTCATGCGGAGCATCCCATGGACCTGATCATCGCTGACTATCTACAGTTGATGCAGGCTGGCGTCAGGATGGAGAACCGCGTGCAGGAGGTATCATACATCTCGCGGCAATTGAAGTCTCTAGCCAGCGAGTTGAACGTCCCTGTGCTCGCCTGCTCGCAACTCTCCAGGGCTGTGGAATCCCGCGCAGACAAACGACCAGTCCTCTCGGACCTCAGGGAAAGTGGCTCGATCGAACAGGACGCCGATGTCGTCATGTTTATCTACCGGGAGGAGATGTACGTAGAGGACACTTTCAAGCCCAATATCGCAGACATCATGGTGGCGAAACATCGCAACGGCCCGACGGGGCAAGTAAGTCTGCGCTTCCTGAAGGAGCAAGCCAGGTTCGCCAATCTGGAGCCTGTTCCCGAAGAGATGGCAGTGTAGATATGAAGGGTTTCGTGGGTTTCCCCGCTGGGGAGGTCCGGTTCACCTCGGTGCCCGACCTCTTCTTCAGCGAACTCCTGCCCCAGATAGACAACGTGCCAGAACTCAAGCTGACGCTTCACGTCATCTGGCTGCTGTATCGCAAGAAAGGGCACCCTCGCTGCGTGAACCGGGACGAACTTCTCCACGATGCCGTGCTCTTGCGTGGGCTGAAGATGCCCGCCCAGTCGCCGCCACAACTGGTGGACGAAGGGCTCGAGCGCGCGGTGAACAGGGGAACGCTTCTCCATCTGATCACTCGTGTCGACGATGGAGAAAGGCAGGACTGGTATTTCCTCAACACAGAGCAGGGACGACTCGCCGTCGATAAGGTCCGCCGAGGAGAATTGCAGTTGGGGGGGGCAGCTGTACTCGAGGAACCCCAGATAGAGCTTGAGCGACCCAATATCTTCGTCCTTTACGAGCAGAACATCGGCACCCTACAACCGATGATCGCCGAGGAGCTCCAGGAGGCGGAGGAGAGATACCCTGCAGAGTGGATCGAAGAAGCCTTCAGAATCGCCACGGTGCAGAACGTGCGAAAATGGCGCTATATCCGTGCGATCCTGGAGCGATGGGCCACCGAAGGCAAGGATGATGGAAAAGCTGGACGATATTCTGAAGAAGACAGATATCGGTACATCAAAGGGAAGTACAAGGATCATATCAAGCACTGAGCCTGAAGAAGCATGTCCCGTCTGTGGGGGCGCCGGCTATCTTCGCCGAGACGTAAGCCCCGGGCACCCTGATTTCGGCCACGCCATCCCCTGCCAGTGCAAGAATCAGGAAATAGCAGAGAAGCGACTGGAAGACCTGTGGCAGGCAAGCAATCTGGGCTTTCTTTCGCGAATGACCTTCGAGAACTTCCGCTTGAGCGGGTTCCTGCCCCACGAAGAGCAAACGCTCAAGGAGGCCTACCGCAGGGCCCGAGAGTTCGCGGAGAACCCGCAGGGCTGGCTGATACTCCTCGGTGGCTACGGTTGCGGCAAGACCCACCTGGCTGCGGCCATCGCCAACTATTGCCTACAGCGGGGACAGCCCAGCCTCTTCATCGTGGTGCCTGATCTCCTGGATCACCTGCGAGCTACCTACAGCCCCAAAAGCACAGTTAGCTACGACCAGCGCTTCGAGGCGATCCTCACGGCACCCTTACTTATCCTCGACGACCTGGGCACCCAGCAGACAACTCCATGGGCTCGGGAGAAACTCTATCAACTCTTCAACTACCGCTACAACGCCAGGCTGCCAACCGTCATCACCAGCAACCGTCTGCTGGAAGAGATAGACCCGCGGTTGCGCTCGCGCATGACCGATCCCGAACTGTGTCAGATATACAGGATAACAACTCGCGATTTTCGGGGTAGCGGCCATTCAGATCAGCTCAGCAGTCTCCACCTCTATGCCGACAAGACGTTCGAGAGTTTCAATCCGCGACCGGAACTTCCCAAGGCTGAGCAACAGAGTCTGGAAATTGCACTGCGCGATGCCAAGCAATTCGCCAGGGACCCTGAGAACTGGCTGGTGTTCTTGGGCGAGCACGGCTGTGGCAAAACCCACTTGGCGGCTGCCGTAGCCAACAACTGCATGAACAATGGACAGCCTGTTATCTTCAAGGAGGTGCCGGAGCTTCTGGATCGTTTGCGGGCCACCTACAGGCCCGAAAGCACAGCAACGTATGATCAACTCTTCCAGGGAGTCAAGAGTGCTCCCCTGCTGATCCTCGATGATCTGGGGACTGAGAGTGCCACCGACTGGGCCCGAGAGAAGCTGTACCAGATACTCAACCACCGGTACGCAGCAAAGCTAGCCACCGTCATCAC
>JAUWYD010000174.1 GCA_030616025.1 Chloroflexota bacterium | reverse complement strand
CCGGCGACGGATCCGCGGGCGTCCTGGCTCATTAGCGGCATGATCAGCCTGGCCACTCGATGGTACCTCCCTTAATTTTTCGACATGGGGCCTGGCGGCGGGGTGAGGGGCCGTGGCAGGCCATCTGAGGCGGTCGGCCGTCGGCCGCCGCCGGGCGCCGGCGTTACGAGATATCGACCTGGGCGCTTACCCAGGGGCTGCTCAGACCCGTCGCGGTGGCGAGGATCTTGGCCCAGGCGCGCCATCGCCCGTTGGGGACGGTGAGGAGAAGGACGTCCGGCTGCTGGACGTCGGTGTTGACGGTGCGGAAGCAGATGGCGTGCTCGATTTTGGGGTCCACGCCAGTAGAGAGTGGGCCTAAGACGAAGGTGTCGATCATGTCGGTTCCGTCTACAGGTCCGGTGAATGTCTGGGTCAGGTCGTTGGCGGTCTTCTGGATGGCGAAGCCGACGACGGGGTCGGGAGCTGCTACTGCCGGCGGTGTAGCGACGGAGCTCTCGCCCATTCGGTTGAGCTGGATGGAGCAGCGGACATACCAGTTCTGCCCGGTGAGTCGTAGAGGATTGCCTGTCCAATCCTGCTCAGGGTGAGCGTCGGCGTATACCGACCAGGCGTCTCGGTTGACTTGGGTGAGTGCGCGCCACTCGGCGGTGATGGTGGCCAGTCTGGCACGGGCCGCCAGCTGGGCTGCCGAGTTCGGCTGATTGGGGCCCGAGTGGGCCTTGACATAGCTGATCCCGTGCCAGGTGTTGTAGACGAGGCCGGCCATGCGGCCGCGGGCCTCGACACTCAAGAGAGGGTTGATGACCTTGGCGAAACGGGCGATCGGTAGGATGCGATCGCAGTTGTCGGGGTGGAAGAGTCCGATGCTGTCTGTGTCCATGGTGGGCTGAGCCTCCTGGTGGGTTGCCCGAGATATGGGCCCAGGCTCCGGCCGGCGCCGCCGGCGAGGGCGGTGTGGCTTCCCAACCCAGCCTGAGCGTGGACCATGCTCATTATCGTCAGGATCGGGATGATATCGCAGTTTGCGGTTGTGGATGTTAAAGAGTAGGGGGGGCAATCCGTGTTTTTTAGGGGATTGAAAATTTTCTAGGGCTGTGGTATGGTGGTTGGCGAGGAGGTGAGACGGTATGGTTGAGAGCAGGGCGATCGATGGGGCGGATCCCGAGATCCGCTGGGTGCCGGTGTGGGTGGCAGCGAAGGGTCTGAAGGTGACCGTTCAGCGGGTGTATCAGCTGATCCACTCCGGGGACGTTGTGGCGATGCGGTCCGGCCGAACGTGGTTGGTGGCGTGGCAGTCGGTCCAGGGACGGAAGGCAATACAGCGAGAGGGAAAGGTGACGCAACATGTCAGTAGGTGAAGGTTGGGAACCGCCGCTGCCCGAGCGGCCATGGTCCGACTTCCACTGGTGGAAGGTGTCGACCAGGGGGGCGCTGCTGCTGGTGATCCTGTCGGAGAAGCCGGTTTGGTATACGGGTCACTTTGTGGATGACCGAATGTGGCCGTGCCTGGGGTCAGAGTGCGAGCTGTGCAACCGGGGGGTTGGATCTCAGGTGCGGTACGTCTTTGCGGCCGTGGAGGCGAGTACTCACAAACCAGGGCTGATCGAGGTGGGCCGGACTAATGGCCTGCTGATCAGGGACTGGATGAGTCGGAAAGGGGGGCTTCGCGGGATGTGCCTTGAGTTCGTGAAGCATACGAGCTCGAGGCGGTCTCGAACGTTGGTGTCATACGTCGATGGCGAGCCCCCGTTGTGGATCCACCAGGTGCCGTGTCCGGACGTGGTGGAAGCATTATACCTCACGTGGGACAAGGCTCACATGCCGGCGCCGGGGCGACCAGCTCCGAGGATGGCTGAGTCCCTCCCATAGAGGGCAAACCCGGAGGGCTTTCGTGGTAACCTGTTCGGGTTAGTATACGTATTCGTGTACGTATACGATAACGCATGCGTTCGCGAACGTTATGCTATCTTGCATAGTGAGAGCTCACCCTTGACGCTGGGTGAGGTGTGGCGCCGCCGGCCGATGGTCTCACCGGGCCAGGACCCCCACGTCCGATGCCGGCGGCGCCACGGGCAGGGTAGGGGGGGGGAAAGAAGGACTGAGATAGGGCCAATATAGGGCGAATATGCGCGGGCATTACGAGAGAGCTGTAGCAGAGAGAATCGCGAGATTCCGAATAAGGCGCCGGCGTCGACCGAGGGGTGGGCTGCCGGCGGTAAGGGTTCCAGGAAGGGCAAGAGGAGAGGGCCTCCCGCTTTAACCGATCTTTCCGGAGGGTTCCCTTCCCTTCGTGTGAATTCCGGAGATTCAAAAATGGGGGGTCAAAACACGGTAATCCAACTCTTCACTACCTTGCCTGCAGGCCGTGTTTTGAAGTGATTTTCAAGACCCTGACCGGCTTAGGTCAGCTGGTCTTGAAAATCACGCCCCCCCATTTTTGAATACACCGCTGATCTGGCCCTTCCCTTCCGGTCCGGTCCCGTCCCGAACAGGGCTCCCGGAGAGCGCCAAACGTACCGCAGTCGCGCCCCACGTACCGCGGTGAAGCTCGGGGGGTGGGTGGGTGGGACCACAGTCGTATCGCTCTCAGAGCAACGGTTCGTAGTCAAGCGAGCGTATGGTCGTGAGTCGAGTGTGTTGTTGAGAGGCTAAGGTACCACGGTTAGGTCATTTGAGTACATCTCTTTTTCCCCTTCCGATCTTCCCTCATATACTTCCCTCTTTCCTCTCCGTGTGAATGATCTGATCCGGTCTGACGCTCGATTTCAGGATCCGAACTCAGGATTTTGACTCGTCCCTCACTACAAGGAGTCAAAATCCTGGTTTCGGATCGGGCTGCTGAAGGTGAAGAGTTTCGGAATGTTGTGCACCGGCGGCCTGGTACTTCTGTGACGGTCGTCAAGGGTTCTACAAGTTTCGCCGGCGTCGAGGCTTGCCGGTCCAGTACTGCCGGCGGACCTTGTATTTCTCCCGAGGGTAGGGGTCGGCGAACTCGGGGACCGCGACGAACTGGTCGGGGTAGGCGCCGTGGTAGATGCCGGGGCCGTGGGGCTGGATGGGAGGGGGTGGCCAGTAGGGATCGATGCTGAGCATAACGATCGCGGGGTTGAAGGAGCCGAAGTGGCGGACCTGGTCGGTCCAGTTGGCCTGGGCCAGGGCGTAGCCGGAGTATCCGAGCCATGACCAGCCGACGCCGTAGAATGGCATCCAGATTTGGTACTGCCACCAGTAGTAGTTCTTCCAGCAGTGGGCGAGGTATCGGCGGTGGTAGTTGCGGTAGAAGTCCCTTGTGGCGGGGGGGGTGTTGTGCCATGCGTCGCTGTAGGTGCTCATGGCTATGCGGGCAGGAGGTCCTGCTCGATGGTCGGATCGAAGACGAAGCGGCGTTCGCCGAGGAGTAGGCCGTAGTTCCAGTCGAGCCATTGGACGCGGAGTGCGAGGTAGGGGGCGAAGAGGATGAGGGGGAGGAGGACGTAGGGCGGATCCACGTTGTGGCTGGCTATGAAGGAGAACTTCCGGACGTGGGGGATCGATGGGGTCCAGGTGGGGTGGACGCTGCAGACGACTTCTATGAGTTGGCCGAATCGGGGGGAGAAGGTGAGCTCGTGGGTGTGCTCGGAGGGCGTGTCGGGGTTCCAGTGGAAAGAGTGGATGCCGGGCCGGGCGGGCGCCGATCGGGGGTCCGCGGTGGGGGCGGGGGCTCCGATCGAGAGTAGACGTAGGGCGCAGCCGATGTAGAGATTGCGGCCGGTAAGTGGCGCCGGCGCGATCGCTGCCCAGGCGGTGCGGAGGGGCTCGGAGAGGGCGTGCCATGCGGTGTGGGCTGCCTTGATGTTGGCTCTCCAGTTGGTGGCGCCGCCGGCCTGGGCGCGGGTGGAGGTGCTCTTTCGGCTGCCGAAACAGCCTGATCGGTTTGAGGAGTACTGGATGCCGGCGACGGATCCGCGGGCGTCCTGGCTCATTAGCGGCATGATCAGCCTGGCCACTCGATGGTACCTCCCTTAATTTTTCGACATGGGGCCTGGCGGCGGGGTGAGGGGCCGTGGCAGGCCATCTGAGGCGGTCGGCCGT
>JAUWYD010000180.1 GCA_030616025.1 Chloroflexota bacterium | reverse complement strand
CAGGGCTGGACAGAGGTTGCTGGCGTCGCCCTCGCACTCTCAGCTTGATGTTTGTCCAAACTCCATCTGCAGGAGACTCCTTGGAGAAAGACTCTTCAAGGGCCCCCTCAATTAGCATACCGAGTTCGTCTTTTCTGTTATTCCTCATCTCTCACCTCAATCCCGCCACACGTCCCTCATGATGACAGAAGCTCATAGGCCACTTCCCAGGATATGCGTGTGTCAGCCATCAGTTTCTTCCTCAAGATCTTACGAGCGTAGTGTAATCGAGATTTTACCGTTCCTACCGGACAATCCACCATGCTTGCTATCTCGGCCAGGCTAAAGCCTTGCAGATAGAAAAGGACGATCACCACCCGCTGAGGCATGCTGAGAGACCTTACCGCCTCATACACCACCTCTAACAGCTCCTCCCTTTCAAAGGCCCGCTCTGGCGAGTTACGAGACGTCCTTAGCAAACGGCCAAATATGTCTTCGATGGAGATGAGCCGCAGGCGCTTCTTAGCCGCCCAGTTGTAGCTCAAGTTGACGATGATACGATGTAGCCAAGGCCTCAGTGAAGAACAACCATCAACCCTATCCATGTGATCATACGCCCTGAGAAAACAGTCCTGCAAGAGCTCTTCTGCTGCCCCTCGATCCCTGGTAATAACGAGAGCCGTCCTGTATAGCTCATTCTTGTACTTGTGGTACAGGGTCTCGAAGGCGTCCAGGTCGCCTTCCTGGATCATGGGCACCAGTTCCACGTCGTCAAGCATCAGGCGTCCCCTTCCAACTATTCACACCAGGAATCCCTGTAGAAGGTTCATTTCGCGCACTGTGCTATCCCTGCCATCTCAGATTGGGCTTGCGGGCCGCTGCCGCCTCGTCAAGCCTGGTCACTGGCGTGGTTCGGGGGGCATCCCTCACCAATTCCGGCTCCGACTCCGCTTCCTGAGCTATTTGGCGCATCGCCGAGACAAAGGCGTCAAGGGTCTCAAGACTCTCCGTCTCCGTGGGCTCAATCATCAAGGCCTCATCAACGATGAGGGGGAAATACACGGTTGGCGGATGAAAACCAAGGTCAATAAGCCTCTTGGCTATGTCCACTGTGTGCACACCTAGATTGGCCTGGGCCTTGCCAGAGAAGACGCATTCATGAAGGCAGAGGCGGTCATACGGCAAGTGGTAGTAGCCTTTGAGTTGCTCCAACAGGTAGTTCGCATTGAGCACTGCGTTCTCGCTCACCTCCCGCAGTCCGCGCTCACCCAGCGAGCGAAGATATGCGTAAGCCTTGACCATCACTCCGAAGTTCCCGTAGAACCCGCTCACTGGTCCAATCGACTGGGGGCGTTCATAGTCAAGATAGTATTCGGTGGCCGCGGCCGTAGATTCCCGCTCTTCTCGCCGAGCCGCTGCCGGAGTCGGCAAGAAAGGGGTCAGCTCTTCTGTCACAACCGTGGCTCCTGCTCCAGGCCCTCCACCACCGTGAGGGGTGCTGAAGGTCTTGTGTAGATTGAGATGCAGGACATCGGTGCCCAACTCCCCTGGGGAGGCGATGCCCAGCAGGGCGTTCACATTGGCACCGTCGCAGTATATCAGACCTCCGGCCTCATGGACAATCTCCGCTACCTGAAGGATGTGTTCCTCGAAGAGTCCCAAGGTGTTGGGGTTGGTCAGCATCAGTCCTGCTACCGTTTCGTCCGTCAGCCTTTCCAGTTCCCGAACATCCATGTTGCCTCGCGGATCCGATGGAACAGTCGCCACTTTGTAGCCGCACATGGCCGCCGTGGCGGGGTTGGTTCCATGTGCTGAATCGGGGACCAGAACCACGGTCCTGCCCTCATCTCCGTGCTCCTGGTGGTAGGCCCGAACGATCAGCATGCCGGTCAACTCTCCGTGAGCGCCAGCTACCGGCTGCAGACTGACGCCTGGGAGGCCCGTTATCTCTGCCAGATACTCCTGCAGCTCGTACATCAATTGCAAAGCCCCTTGCACCGTTGATTCGCTCTGCCAGGGGTGGATGCGAGCGAATCCGGGCAAGCGAGCTACTTCTTCGTGCAGCTTGGGGTTATACTTCATGGTGCAGGAACCAAGTGGATAGAATCCAGTATCAATACTGAAATTGAGCTGAGACAGGCGAGTGAAGTGCTGAACGACCTCTCTCTCGCTCAATTCAGGTAAGGGCAACTCTGGGCGCAGGTACTTCTCTGGCAACGCAGTCTCGGGTACATCCAACTCAGGCAATCGATAGCCCACGCGCCCAGGCGAGCTCAACTCGAAGAGCAACGGCTCTGTCATCTTGCGTCCCCAATCTCCCTCAAGGCCTCCAGCAAACTGTCGATTTCCTCCTTGGTGTTCATCTCCGTGACGCACAGTAGAAGACAGTCGCCCAACTGAGGATAGTCTCTTTCCAACCCGTAGCCGCCGATGATACCATGTTCCATCAAGAGGGCGTTCACCGTGGCTGGCGACACAGGCGTCCGAATCACGAACTCCTTGAAGAACTGCCCAAAGAGTCTCTCGTATCCTGGGAGGGCATCGATCTCGGAGGCAGCGTGGTGAGCCTTGTGGTAGCACAGCTCAGCCACCTGGCGCAGGCCATGCTTGCCCATGATTGCCAGATATGTGGCGGCCGCTAGAGCGACAAGAGCCTCATTGGTGCAGATGTTGGAAGTAGCCTTCTCCCTCCGAATATGTTGCTCCCGAGGTTGAAGCGTGAGGACGAACCCCCTGCGGCCGTCTGCGTCGGTCGTCATACCTACCAGGCGTCCGGGAATCTGCCGCAAGTACTTCTGGCGGCAGGCGAAGAGGCCCACGTAAGGACCTCCATAGCTGGGAGGACTGCCCAGGCTCTGTCCCTCGCCCACCACAATGTCCGCTCCTTGCTCCCCAGGAGCACGAAAGAGACCCAAGGCTATGGGATCCACGCAGACCACAAGAAGAGCCCCCACTCCGTGCGCCAACTCGCTCAAGGGTTGAAGGTCTTCCAAGCTACCAAGGAAGTTGGGATACTGAACCATCAGCGCGGCCGTCCCAGTGCCGAGTAGTTGGTCCGCCTGGCGAAGGTCCACCCCCCCGTCCTCCCCGTAGCCAACCTCCTGTATGTCCATACCCATGCCCTGCGTGTAGGTTCTCAGTACCTCACGGTAGCGCGGGTGGAGGGTGGAGGCCACCACCAATCCATCCCGTCGTGTGACTCGAGCCGCCATCAACCCTGCCTCAGCGACACCAGTGGCTCCGTCGTACATGGACGCGTTTGCGACATCCATTCCCGCTAGCTGACACACCATCGTCTGGAACTCATAGATTGTCGTCAGCGTTCCCTGGCTGACCTCCGGTTGGTAGGGCGTATAAGCGGTGTAGAATTCACCCCGACTGATGATGTGATCCACGACGGCCGGGACGAAATGATGATAGGCCCCGGCTCCAAGAAAGCAGGGGTGATGATCAAGATCAGCATTCTTTTCCGCCAAGCCACGCAGCAGTTTCTTCACCTCCATCTCGGACAAGGGAGGAGGGAGATCGAGATGAGGGTATCGCTTCTCGGGGGGGATAACCTCGAAGAGTTCCTGAAGGGAATCGAGGCCCAGAATCTCAAGCATCTTCCTCCGATCAGCATCGGTAGTGGGGATATACGAACTCACGATGACTCCTCAAGAGTCTTCAGATGGGCCTCATAGTCTCGCGCCGTCATCAAGGCATCCATGTCGGACTCGTCCTGCGGATGCACCTTCAACAACCACCCGCCTTCATATGGATCTTCGTTCACCAATTCAGGCCTATCCACAAGCTCTTCGTTGACAGCTAGTACCTCCCCACTGATCGGAGCCCAAAGGTCCGATGCGGCCTTTACAGACTCTATGATGCCAAACGACTCGAACTGCCTCAAAGTGTCTCCTGGCTGGGGCAATTCCACATAGACTATGTCTCCCAACTGCTCTTGAGCATAGTC
>JAUWYD010000228.1 GCA_030616025.1 Chloroflexota bacterium | reverse complement strand
TAGATCCGCCGAGGCTGAGGTTGATGATCGCTGCCCCATTGTTGCACGCGTAACGCACGCCCGCTGCCACAGCGCTGTAATAGCCGTCGCCATGCTCGTCCAGAACCTTCACCGGCATGATGCGGGCCGCCCAGGAGATTCCCGCCACTCCTCGGTTGTTGTTGGTCTCCGCCGCGGCTATTCCAGCCACGTGGGTGCCATGTCCATGGTCGTCCTGGGGATCGCTGTCATCATTGGCATAATCCCAGCCCGCAACGATCTTGGCGTTGAGGTCTGGATGGTTCAAATCGACGCCGGTATCGACGACAGCGATGATGAGGTCCGAGCTTCCGACTGTTACATCCCACGCCTCGGGTGCCCGGATCTTCGCCGGGCCCCACTGGGACAAGTAGTACGTATCATTGGGGATGATGGTGGCGTGAACAACGTGATCGACTTCCGCGTATTCCACGCGAGGGTCTTGCGTCAGCAGTTCCACCACGTCCTTCTCCTGGCCCTCGGGTACGGCCACTCGGTGAACCTGCAAGTCAGCTACCTCTCCCAATACCGCCAAGTCACGGGCACCCAGACTGTCGGCGGCTTCGGTCGTGGGCACGTCCGGCCGGAACTTCACCAGGATCACGCCCGGTCTATGTTCGGTGGAGGACGTGGATTGCGATGGGAGGAAGCCGGACTTGGATTTCGTCTCTCCATGTAGAGAGGCAAGGGAGGTGCGCCCCAAGCTGCACAGCAGGAGCGCCATCAAAAAGACGCTTACCAGATGCCGCTTCCTATGCCTTGGGGCCGTATTCCTAGTCATGATGGATGACCTTGCTGCAGAGCTCCCTTCCCAGTACGGCTAGGGCATCCGTGGACAAGTAGTGGCCGGCCGAGGCATCGAAGAGCACGTTGGCGTAGGGCTCAAACTCGTCGTCTCCAAGCCAGTAGACGAGGGCCAGGGGCACGCGCGGCAGACCTCGGAACATGAAGCCCGCGTCGCCAAGGGACAGCTCTTC
Source organism: Chloroflexota bacterium (assembly GCA_030616025.1). Classification (GTDB taxonomy): domain Bacteria; phylum Chloroflexota; class Anaerolineae; order UBA7937; family B3-Chlor; genus B3-Chlor. The sequence continues at coordinate 2,411 of JAUWYD010000228.1, read as the reverse complement.
ACCGCCCGCCCGCAGGGCCGCGTCCTTGAATCTGGTCAGGTCGTTGCCGAAGGTGTTCACCAATCGGGCCCCCGAGTAGCCTTGGAACGCCTGACTGTAGAACATCCCATCAGGCAATTCTCGATATCCGATCCAACGGTCGGCTGGGGATGTCCCGTCGGCGGTGTGCAAGTAATGGAGGAAAAGGAAAAGCAATCCTGGAGGGCACTCCTTTTGCGTCGCTGCATCGCGAGCCTGAAACTGAGGGTAGCTGATGAGGTACGCCTCGTCAAAGTAGTCCAGGGTCAACTCGCTCTGCTCCCCGCCTGACTTCTGGAAGGTTGTGCCGCTTCGAGCCGCAAGGACGACCGCGTCCGTGGCGGCCAGCTTATTTCGCATCTTCTCCATCACGGGAAGCGAGTATTCCAGCCATTTCTTCTTCGTGCTGAGCATGCCGCCATTATAGTAAACTGGGGAGTGATTGGCAAGCGGAGGCCTTTGCGCTATAATCCGCAGATGGGTTGCTTGCGCGCGGGAGGAGGGTCTGATGCCAGAGAGCAAGATACGCGTATTGATCGCCAAGCCCGGTCTGGACGGACACGATCGTGGTGCCAAGGTGGTGGCTCGGATTCTACGCGATGCTGGTATGGAGGTTATCTACACAGGGCTGCGCCAGACCGCGGAGATGATAGTGGCTGCGGCCTTGCAGGAAGATGTGGACGTCATTGGTTTGAGCATCCTGTCTGGAGCTCACATGACGCTCTTCCCGAGAGTATTGGAGTTGGCGAAGGAGAAAGGCCTGGGTGACGTCCTCTACTTGGTTGGAGGGATCATCCCTGACGATGACGTGCCGGCTCTGAAGGAGATGGGGATAACCGGGTTTTTCGGGCCAGGGGCATCGGCGAAGGAAATCGCAGGGTTCATCAAGCAGCACGTAGAGAGGGGCTGAGCTTGGGCCTGGTTGACCGCCTCTTGTCTGGAGACCGTAGGGCTGCGGCCCAATTGGTGACGCTGATGGAAGACGGCGGCCCCCCTGCTCGTGAGGCGGTTGCTGCCCTGTACCCCCACACTGGTCATGCCCACATCGTTGGCGTGACCGGCTCCCCTGGGACAGGCAAGAGTACGCTGGTGTATGAGCTGGCAAAGGAGTTCAGATCACGTGACAAGACCGTGGGCATCGTCGCCGTGGATCCCACAAGTCCCTTCAGCGGGGGAGCCTTGCTTGGCGACCGCATCCGCATGCAGAAACTGAGCACCGATGAGGGCATATTCATCCGCAGCATGGCTTCTCGCGGACAGTTGGGCGGGCTCGCTCGAGCTACGGGAGACGCCATCAAGGTCCTCGATGCTTTCGGCCGGGACATCGTCATGGTGGAGACGGTGGGGGCCGGACAGTCGGAAGTCGAGATAGCGCGTGCGGCTCACACGGTAATTGTGGTCGATGCGCCTGGCCTGGGCGATGACATTCAGGCCATCAAGGCCGGCCTCTTCGAAATCGCCGACATCTTCGTGGTCAACAAGGCTGACCGGGAGGGGGCTGACCGGACGCTTCTGACCCTGCGGATGATGCTGGATATGGGGGAGGGCAGCCGGGAGCGGGGTTGGAGGCCGCCCCTTGTGAAGACCGTCGCGTTGCAGGGTGAGGGGTCGGCGTTGGTCGCAGATGCTGTCGAGCAGCATCTGGCGCATCTGAAGGAGAGCGGCCAACTACATATCCGTAGCATGAGACTGGCGGAGGAAGAGCTGAGAAGGATTCTTGGTCAGGAGTTGTTGAGCCGCCTCTTGGATGAGATACGGGAAGAGCAGTGGGAATTCCTGACGAAGGAGGTTGCCGAGCGGGAATTGGATCCCTACACGGCTGCGGACAACTTGCTGGCCTCGTTCTTCCAGGCGACAGCCGGTGTCGATGAACGCCGGGGGTATGAATCGTGATCGTGGGTCAGAAGACTCGGCTGCGGGCCATCGAGCGTGAGGATATCCCAACCTTTGTCAGATGGTTCAACGACCCCGAGGTCAGGCAGTATCTGGAGATGTACCTGCCAATGTCCAGGGCCGAGGAGGAGGGGTGGTTTGAGGCCTACTTGAAAGACGACAGTACTCGCGTTTTCGGTATTGAAACCGGGGACGGCAATCTCGTTGGCAACATCGGCTTGCGGGATCTCGACTGGAAGAATCGCAACGCATCCTTGGGCATCGTCATCGCCGAGAGGGAGCACTGGGGGCGGGGCTACGGAAGCGATGCCGTCATCACTATGCTGGCTTTTGCCTTCCATGAAATGAATCTTCACCGCGTCTATCTGTCGGTCTTCGACTTCAACGAGCGCGCCATCCGCTGCTACGAGAAGTGCGGATTTCGCCACGAAGGGCGGGCGCGAGAGGCGTTCTTCCGGGACGGCAGGTATCATGACAGCCTATTGATGGCTATTCTGCGC
>JAUWYD010000311.1 GCA_030616025.1 Chloroflexota bacterium | reverse complement strand
GGAGCGTGAGATTGCGACTGTGGAGATCTTGCGCATGAAGTACGAGTTCCAGGGATACATCCATCTCAAGCTGATGCCGGGCACTGACAGGGCCTCCGTGGAACGAGCGATGCAATTGGCCGACAGGGTTTCGGTGAACTTGGAAGCACCCAATGCCAAACGCCTGGCCAGACTCACCGGCAAGAAGGACTACTATGAGGAGTTGCTCACCCCTCTCCGTTGGGTGACCGAGATCAGGGAGAGCAAAGGCCGGGACATTCTGCCCTCGGGCCATACCACCCAATTGGTCGTCGGAGCCTGCGGCGAGAGTGATCGAGAGATAATGACGACCGTCAGCGATCTCTACCGGGAACTCGGGTTGGCTCGCGTCTACTACAGCGCCTTTAGCCCCATTGCAGGAACTCCTCTCGAGGATCACCCGGCCACGCTTCCTATTCGACAGCACCGCCTGTACCAGAGCGATTTCCTGTTCCGTCACTACGGTTTCACTCTGAAGGACCTGGTGTTCGACGAAGGCGACGACTTGCCCCCGGACACAGATCCCAAGACCCTTGCTGCACTCCATCAGCCAGAACGTTTCCCGGTGGAGGTCAATGCGGCCCCCTGGGAGGAGTTGCTGCGTGTTCCTGGCATAGGTCCTAGTTCGGCCAGACGTATTGTTCGGTCGCGAAGTAAGGGATCCTTTCGTTCGCTGGGCGACCTCAAGAAGATTGGCGCCTCGGCTCAACGGGCAGCGCCGTTCATCCTTATGGATGGCAAACGACCTTCATTTCAGATAGGCCTGTTTTGATGCCGAGGCCATGGACCAACGCATTGAGGTGTTGCTGGGTGGCTACCAGCATGACACAATTCGTTCGCTAAGCTCATGATCATCTGGAGAGGGGAAGCATGCTGGTGTCCGAGCTAAGAGAGGAAACGCGCCGGATCGTCGCGGCTTATCAGCCACAATCCAGTGACGAGACGGCTAATGCTCTGCGAGAGTTGTGGTCTCGCGTTCCTCCTACAGAGGGCGGCGCTTTTCTGGTCAAGGCGGAGATCCGCGAGGAGTTCGAAGCCCTGGGGGTACCTGTTGCAGCGTTGAAAGAGATGGGCAGGCAGATCGGCAAGGTCGCTCGCAAGCGGGTGGACGATTTCCTGCCTCTCGCCAGACTCCTGTGGGATAGCTATGGCCGGGAGGGGCGCTTGGTGGCTAGCACTTTTCTGGGAAGCATGGAGTTGATGGCCCCTGAGGTGGTCATCCCCGTGATACGGGAATTGGCGCAGACGTGTGTAACCTGGGAGGACTGTGATCAGCTGGCCATGAGCGCACTGGAACCCATTGTACGCAAGGACCCAGAGAACTATCTGGCCACTTTGGATCCTTGGGTCAGCGATGCCAACAAGTGGGTGCGCAGGGCTGGCGTCACGGTGATCGGCCGGCTGCCGATGAAGCAGCCAACCTACACGGAGACCTGTCTGAGGATGGTGGAACAAGCACTGGGGGACTCTGACCCAGATGTTCGCCGCGCGTTGAGTTTCTCCATCCGCATGGGGGCACGGGGGGACTTGGAGGCGGTCAAAACTTTCATAAGGGCGCAGGTGCATCGCACTGACCCATCATCCATCTGGGTGCTGTGTGACGTAATCCGCAGCATGACCAAGAAGTTCCTTCCTCGCTTCAGAGACTTGTTGCCCCTGTACGAGAACTGGCTGGCGACGGTGGATTCCAAGTCGCAGCGCAGTGTAGCCAGCGCTATCAAGATTTTGCGCTCGACCTGACACGTCACACAATTGATCTACTTGGCTGTGCCAGATGGACTTCCACGCTGATGGGATAGAGGTTCGCTTCCACAAGGAGCCGACGCTGGAAAAGAGGCCCGGCTTGCCTGCTGCCTTCACCTGGCGGGGTCGCGAGTACGTCATCGTGGAGCTGGTCAAGGAATGGCACGACTACCGTAAGCGGGGGAAGAGCAAGGCGTTCTACAAGAAGGAGAGGGGAAGCTACTGGGTCACGAGCAGTCAAAGACGAGGTTCGTGGGGAGTGGGTCGGGACTACTATCGAGTGCGAACCGAGAGTGCCGAGGTTTTCGACATCTACTATGACCGAGCTCCGAAGGGGCGAAAGCGGAAAGGCCAGTGGATACTATCCCGCAGACTGTCGGAGCGCTCGCAGACTCATTGATCCCGGGTGCGCTCTTTGGACGTGGCCTGCCGCACGTGCCACACTCGTTGCAAGACGGTCAGATTGCTGAAGATGGCTAGTACTATCAAGGCCAAGAGGGTCTGCTCTAATAGCAAGCCCACCACCAGGACCGCCAGACGCTCCAAACGGGTGAAGAGGCCGACTTTGCACTGCACGCCCAACCCCTCAGCCCGGGCCCTAGTGTAGCTCACCATCAGCGAGCCAGTGATGGTCAAATAGACCAACACCGATTCCAGAGTCAGTCCCCGGTACAGATAGAGGAGTCCCAGATAAAGGGCAATCTCGGCTATGCGATCCAGCGTCGAATCGAAGAAGGCGCCAAAGGGCGTAGCTTTGCCCGTCAACCGGGCCAGGGC
>JAUWYD010000148.1 GCA_030616025.1 Chloroflexota bacterium | reverse complement strand
ACGCGCAGGAAGCCCCAGGGCGGCTGAGTGTCAGTCATCACCCTGGCTTGCTCGTTTCCCACCGCCGCGATCTGGTTGTCGACTCTATCCTGAACCTCCGCCTTGAGCTCATCGTAGAAGTCGGCTACTTCCTTGGAGCTCTTCTGCAGCGTACCCAGCACGTAGAGAGCGTACATCGTCTTCTCCTCCAGGGGAGCTGGGATGGTCTGGTTCAAGGCACAGATCTCGGCCCATGTGGAGGTGGAGCGGCAAGTGTTGTACACTGCCTCGATCAGTTTCTCGTCGTCGTACTTTCGGCCAGTGGTTTTCTGCAACCACTCGATACCGTCCTGCATCTGACCGACGACGTACTCTAGCCCATTCTCGCTCAGTTCCTGGAAGGGTCCTACACCCACATCAATGCAATACATAGGGAGGCCACCCTCCAGGTCGCTGACTACCTGGTACCATTTGGCGTGGCTGCAGCAAATGTGGTCCTGCCAGACGAAGTCGGGCTTGGGAAAGGGCTGGCGCTCCTCACCGGGCTCAACCCAGCCGTACTGGTTGAGGAGAATGGAACCCCAGTAGTTGCGCATATAGGCGCACAGGTCACGGGCATATCCTTCTCTCTCTGCTGCTTCCAAGCACTGGTCGGAGAACTCCTTCTGATAGGCTATAGTGGCCCCGTAGGGCTCACTGGTGAGGGGATAGAGGTCGTCGCCAAGGCCTGCGGGGATGGCGTCGAAGGTCCAGGCCCCGCCTGCCCAGCGCAGGCCACCCTTCTCATGCGCAGCCTGGTAGTTCCTGTAGTAGTTTGCTCTGATCTCCTTGGCCCACTGCCAGGTCTTCAGTGGAGCGGTCTTGTACTTGGTCTTCTTGGCCATCTGTCTGTTTACCTCCTAGATGGGCAATTGCGCACGATAGCTAGGACGCAGAACCCTGAGAACTAGAACAGATCCTCCTCCTCCAGGATCTCCAGGAAAGCCTCCACACGGGTCTTGAACTGTCCTACAGGTACCGTGACATCAAGCTCGAGGAATAGTGTGGTCAGCCCCTCGTCCTCCAAGGCGCCCTTGATGGCTGGGATGTCCAACTCGTGAGGGTCGCAGAACTTCTGCTGCAGGATTACGGCTCCACTCACGTCCCAATCCTTGGCTAGGTTCAGAATGAACGGGACTCTGGTTCGCACTGGCCAGTCCTTGCTGGGGCAGGGTACCCTGTTGACGTACCTGTTGGCGATGGCCGTGAGAGGATCACCGTTGGGAGACACCTCATCCCAGAAATACCTGGTGCCCGTGCAGTGCTCGTCAATAACGAAGGTGGAGCCACAGGACTCCACCATCTCGATGAACTCATGGTCATCGTCCTCGCTGCCCAGGACCATCAGGCGCTGGCCAACGGGACGCCCAAGAGTGCGATTCTGCAACTCCTTGAGGGTGTCCTCGACGATACGGGTATGCTCGTCCTTGTCAACCATCTGGCTGGACACGACCATGTACATGGACTCCAGGCCGCTGAGGGGAGGTTCCTCCTGTTTCCGCTTCTCGTACACCTGCTTCATCAACTGCCGATTCCTGTTCATGATCTCGATACCCCGTATCAGGTCATCGTCAGTGATCTCCTTGCCGGCCCACTCCTCGATGGCTTCCTTGAAGGCCTTCAACTCGCCCACCATGTACGGAAGGGCTCGCGGGCTCTGAACGTGATGGGGCATGGGCAGATAGTAGCTCCAATCCACCGGCACGTGAAGCTCCCAGCTGGTGTAGGCCTGGCGGATATGGAGGCAAGACTGGGCGAGCATGATCCCATCGAGGTAATCGTACTTGCCCTGGAGTCCCTGGGCCAGGCAGTCACGACAGAAAGGACAATACATCGCGAAAATATGGGGCTCAGTCACGTCCTGAGGCTCATGACTGCCCAGGATACGCACTGGGAGGATGTCCGCTGCGTAGCAAATCTCCTCAGGGACATAGGTGCAGAAATACCCCATGACTTTCCCGCCCGTCTTGTCCTTCCAGTGCTTGGCATATTCATGCCGGTTCTCATACCACTCTTGAAACATTTCGATCATCTTGCTTGTCACCCTCCTTCGACCAACAGGGTTGGCCCCAGCTCAGTGGATAGCCACAGCTTCGTTCGCTTCACATACACGCGCCAGGGCGATGCCCTTGCTAGCAAGAAGCGACCGGGCAGATATATGTCACCAAATGAGCAGGCCGTCCACCGCGCGCCATATATTGACTATAACATATGTTGTTCAGACAGTCAAGTAATGTGAGCGCGTCATTCCGGCGCTTTCTCGAAGACCGAATCCACAAACCGATTGGCCTTCGCGGTAAGAAAGGCGTAGTGTTCTTTGAACAGCTCCCTGGCCTGGATACTCAGCCAATCTGAAGGCAGCAGCTCGGGAGGGAGATGAGGGTCTACAAAGGGGAACTCACGATACTCGTGGAGGAGCATGAAGCGTCTGGTGAAACACTCCGCTGGATCTACTGTGTCCCAGTCGTTCAACCTGGCTTTGTCTCGGGCTAGCATGGGCCCATACTTGTCAAGAAAGGAAGCGTATTGACCGTTGATCCGATCCAAATCCCAACATCGGGCAACCAGCTCTTTGGCATCTATAAACCCGAAGTGCTGAGCGCGAAAGACCTGGACGTACTCCTCAATCCGCAGCCGTAGACTGACCTCCCGCACGCTACTTGTGACATCGTAGGGAGAGATCCAGATGGCGGTGTTGAAGGCTCCGCAACCCATCCAGGTCAGTTGTCTCCTGAGCTTATTCCTTTGCTGTCGCTTCTCCTCGGGGATGTTATAGGTGACAAGGTACCAGTCACCTGACCAGTCCCCCTCCTCCGGCTCGAAGATCCGTTGGGCCCCTGCCGCCAGGAGTTCCTGGCTCTTCTCGGTGAGTGAGTAGTAGCTTCTTCTTCCAACCCGCTGCCTCTTCAACCAGCCCTTCTTCCACATGCGAGACAGGACAGACCGAACAGCTTGTTCCGACATTCCGAGATGCTTGAGAAGCTTGATCAGGCTTCCGGTCCAGATTTCGCCGCCACGATATCGTATGTAATCCCCGTACAGGGTAAAGATCATGCCCTGAGAATCCAACACAGTGACCTCTAGATATATGTCACGGCTATCCTTGACCGCATTTGGAGCGCCAAATGATTGTATCACTCAAAGGGAAAGGGGCGCAAGCCCCACTCGCGACCACCGGGTTCGATGGAGGGGTCTCCTATCAGAACCAGCCGGCTTGCCCCCTGTAGTTACCTGGCGGAGAGGTATTGCAGACGAATAAGACTGTCTCCGAGGATCCTCGCCTGATTGGTGGCAGGCGCTAGCGGTTCACTGCGTATTGGGCCAGGTTGATCCAGAACAGCAGGTTGCGAGGTACGTCCTCGCCCCAATCTGCCCTCAGGATGCCCAAGTCACCGAGGACCAGCACCTCGCCGCCCGTGTCACCGTAGGGAACGAGGGCCAAAACCGCATCGCCATGTATGCTGGCTAGGGTGTCTCCCACCTCGTAGGTAAAGGGCACAGCGTTGGACTCTACCAGCTTGATGACCTCCAAGCCCTGAACGAGGGGATGGCCGTCCGTCGAGGCCAGTTCACCCCAGGTAGGCCCGTCATAGAAAGCTATGCCGAAGACCTCTGCCAGGGCGGTCATATCGGTGAAGTCCTCGTTCTGATCCAGGGCAGGATAGCCATGTTTCAGCCGATGGCCACTGTTGACGAGGACAAGCAAGCCCCCATTCTCCACATACTCCCGTAGTATCCCTGTTTCCTGATCCGTCCAGCCCACATCGTATTGGGCCAGGTTCCCTGCCTCTTGCGAAGGGTAATCTATCATCGGCAGCGCGAACGCTACCCGCGCTCCCTCCAGGTCCTCGGCTGACAAGGCGGCCCCGTAGGGGATCAAATCTACATCGAGGCCATTGAACTCTAGTGCCATGGCGAAGTCCGTGAGGCCACTGGGACCCATGTACGTGGGCTCTGTCTGTGTGCTCACGAAGACCGCTCGTCCCTGATCAGGCCCTGTGGTGCGGAAGTCCGTGCTCATTTCGGCGAGTTCCACGATGGTCCGCAGTGCTATCCGGGCCATCGCCATCAAGGTATCAGATTGCTCTCTCGCTCGTTCTTCTGTGTCGTATGGCGCGTGGATCGAGCCGGCATTGTGGATACCTCCGGCCTCTGCCTCCTCCATCACCCAATAGCCCAGGTTGGCGTTGGGTACATCGAAGCCGGAGAAAACGCTATTGTCCGATACCGCCCCCAACTCATCCTCACCGCGTGCAAACACGCCAAGGCTTTCCGCCTGCGTCTCCAGGAAGTCGTTGAGGGGGTAAGAAGCGTCCCCATAGCGGGCATAGGACCAGTAGCTAAAGGTCGTGACGCCTGTCAACCCATCTAGGGGGCGCGTCAGGCAGTCTATCTGCAGCATGGCTATGGTCCGGTCCAACAGATCCTGGTGACGG
>JAUWYD010000222.1 GCA_030616025.1 Chloroflexota bacterium | reverse complement strand
CCTCCCGACGTTCCGCCTAGCAGTTCGACGGCGCGTGAGGCGATGGAGTGGAGCACGGCGTCCAGGTCCAACTGCTTGGTGATGTCGAGAGTCGTCTGCCGCAAAGCTTCCAGCTCAGACAGTCTGCGCTTCTCCGCCTGATAGAGCCGGGCGTTCTCGATGCCCACGCCTATCTGGTTGGCTATGGTGGACAGCAGTTCCTCATCCTGAGCGGTGAACTTGCGCCCGTCACGGCTCGCCACGACCAACAGGCCTACGGCAGATCCCTTGGTGCGGATCAGCACCTGGACATACGACCGCAACTTCTCCCGGGCAATTGCCCTTGTCACCGCCTTTTGAAGTGTTCTGTCTCTCAGGGTTGACTCGCTCACCAAGATGATCTTTCCGGCTCTGCCTAGTTCGTCGACCCCCCACATAGTTTCTTCGTCGATTGCGAGATCCCCCACCTCCCTCGCGAACTGGTCCGACACTCCACGGTGGGCACTCAAGGTCGCCCTTTGCCTGGCCTCGTCAGCCAGGTATATGCCTCCGGCCTCGACTCGCATGATCTCCAATACCTTGTCCAGAGCACCTTCCAAGATATCGTTTAAGTCCAGAGACTGGCTCACGGTCTCCGCGATCGCGTTAAGGGCCACCAGTTCCTCATTTCGTCGGCGAATCTCCTCCTCGGCCCGCTTGCGGTCCGTGATGTCTTCGACCGTCCCCTCATAATACAGCGTGTTCCCAGCTTCATCGCGAATGGCCCTTGCACTTTCACGAACAAACAGAGGGGTGCCGTCACGCCTTGCCCAGGCAGACTCCAATCCCACAACCTGCCTCGCGCCTTCAATACGCTCCTTGAAAGCCGAGCGTGGATACTCGGGTTCATATCCACCCTCTTCCAGGTTGCGCTGAGCGAGTTCTTCGAACGACGAATAGCCCAGCATGCGCACAAGTGCGGGGTTCCCCATGAGAATACGACCATCCGGAGTGGTTCGATACTGGCCAACCAAGGCGTTCTCAAAGATGCCTTTGAAACGCTCCTCCGACTCCCGCAACGCTTCCCCCGCCCGCCTGCGCTCGGTGATGTCTCGAAACGTGCCCCATATCCTCAGGAGCATGCCGTCTTCCACGACACCGTGCCCGGTATTCGAATAGTAGCGCACCGTGCCATCGTCGAGCACGTCAGTGAGTTCCAGGTCGACTGCTCGACAGCCTTTCTCGATGAATGCCCGGAAGAAATCGTGCAGGCCGCCCAAAGAAGTCCCGAAGAGCTCGGTAAGCTTTCCACCGATCACATCTTGGGCTCGCGTGGCCCCAAATGATCTGGCGCATACGTCGTTGCACTCCACGAGAACGCCCCGACACAACGACGCTATCTGTTCCTCAACAGGAAGATCCGTTGGAATGGGAGGATCATATTCGTAGCAAAACACGCCGTCCGTAGTCTGTTCAACTAGTGAACGAAAACGAAGCTCAGATACTCGCAGGGCCTCGTCGGCCCGCCTGCGATCAGTGATATCGCGGGATATGCCTCCGGCCATCAGACCTTTTTCCGTTCTGATGGGAAAAACTGACGTCTGCATGATCCTGCGCGATCCGTCCGGGCGCTCGATCTCAAACTCGTCTAATTGGCTCAGCCACGGCGCCTCTCCCGTGCTAAGGAACTGAAGTGTCGTCCCTTTGAGTTGCTCGTCGGCCGCCAGGGTTTTCCGCTCGCTAGGGAGCAGCCAAAACTGGACCTCCCAAAGATGCTGGCCAACCACCTCATCCCTCTTCAACCCGGTGATCCGCTCCAGACCGCGATTCCACTCAAGGATGGCTCCCTGTTCATCGATGAGCATGATGCCGTCGTCCGAGTGCTCCACCACGGCCCGGAACTTCTCCTCACTCTCCCGCAGTGCCTCCTCTGCCCGTTTGCGCTCGGTGACATCCTCGTAGATTACAAACTGGTCCCCGTTGTCCACTGTCACCGGCCTGAAGTGGATCACCTTCTCTGACCCGTCTTTGCACATCACAGCAAATGTTCGGGGTCTGGATTCGCCTCTCTTTGACTCTTTCAGATCGGTCTGCCAAGTTGAAATCACTTCTCTTCGATATTCGTCATCGGGGTAGGCCCTTCGAAACCACTCTTCGCCCGTGGGGATATCCTCCAGGGTGTATCCGAAGATCTCGACAAACTTCGGGTTGATGTAGCTGTAACGACCATCCCTTCGAATTATGGATACTCCGAGCGGAGACTGCTCAACCAGAACCTGGAATCTCTCCTTCTCACTCCGCAGGAGACTCTCGGCCCGCTTGCGGTCTGTAATGTCTTCACTGTAGTATACGATTTGAGCAACTTCACCTGCATCATCCTTGATGGGGAAGATCGTTGCCTCTCTCCATGCTAGTTCACCACCCGCTGATCTATCACTGACCTCTCCTTTCCACGCCATTCCTCCGTCCAGCACGGAACTCCGAATCTTCGGAAAATCGTCTCTCAGAGTGGAGTCCTCAGACAGAAAGGACCGCCAGTTCTTCCCGACTACTTCGTCAGCACTGATCTGGTATACAGAGAGTAGCCCCGGATTCGCGTATTGGACCACACCTTCTTTGTCGAGGACAGCAATGGAGCTGGTACTCTGCTCAACTACGGATGAGAGTATTCTTAGCCGCGCTTCCGCCTGCTTGCGCTCGGTGATGTCAGTCACGACTCCCAGGATGGCGTTCTCTCCGTTGTACTTTATCAATCTCGTCGCGTTTATGGCCTCGATTCTTTCGCCCTCCTTGGCGAGAAGTGCATATTCATAAGGGGGCACCTCCTCACCCTTCATGTGCTTGGCGTAAGCTGCCTTTACCGCGTCTATGAATTCCGGCCCGATCAGACTGAGGAAGTCGAAATCAGGGGAGTAGAACTCCTCCCTCTTGTATCCCAGGACCTCTTCGCACTTCTCGTTGGCATACACTACCCTGCCCTTGTGGTTGATGAAGATCATGTTCGGCGACCGTTCTGCGAGGCTCCTGAACTTCTCCTCGGATTCTCGGAGAGCCTCCTCGGCTCGCTTGCGCTTGGTGATGTCGCGGTTGATGCTACCAACCATGAAACCTTTGCTCGTTTTGATGGGCACAATCGATGCCTGAATGATCTTCCGGGATCCATCAGCGTGCTCCATCTCCCACTCTTGGAACTGATCATACCCAGGCGCTTGCCCACCCTTGAGGAACTCAAGTGTCCCGGCCTTGAGACGCTCATGGGCTGCCGAGGTTCTCTTCCCGTCCGGCCGCAGCTTGAGCTGGACATCCCACATCGGCTGGCCTAGCACATCGGAACGCTTCAGTCCGGTAATCTGCTCCTGAGCCCGGTTCCATTCAATGATGGCTCCCTGTTCATCGATCAACACGACACCGTCGGCCGATTGCTCCACCACGGCCCGGAACTTCTCCTCACTTTCCCGCATTGCCTCCTCAGCCCGCTTGCGCTCGGTGACATCCAAAAGCGTAAAG
>JAUWYD010000018.1 GCA_030616025.1 Chloroflexota bacterium | reverse complement strand
GCAATGGCTCCACCTCATTCAGTGTGTGCAGGAATGAGCGCATCAAGATGTGCCCTAGCTCGTCATCTCCTCGTCCCAAGCCATTGCTCGGGATAAACACAACCGTGGGGCCACCAGGCCCGACATCCGCAGAAGCCGGGGCGGTTTCCTCTTCCGGAACAGCATCGTCCTTGATCAGATGAAGATAGATACCGTCGTCCTTCTCCTCTACCTCGACCGAGTACCCCTGCTTGCTGGCCATGCGCGATACGTTCATCTTGGCGGCGTCATTGTCCACAATGGTCGTCACCGCCTCGGTTTTGGCCATAGCCTCCTTTGTCTGAATGACCGGTTGTGGACACTCAAGTCCCCTGCAGTCTACGGTCTTCGTCATTCCAGACCCCCACTCCAATCGGAATTCCCCATGGAGCTTCCCCAATCTACCTACGATTCGCCCATGGCTATCTCTCTCGCAGCTTTCAACGCTGCCTCTACCTCTTGCGCCGTGTTGAGATAGCTCAAACCAAAGCGCACTGCCCCCACAGGGAACGTGCCGACGGTTCGATGCGCCGCCGGGGCACAATGAAGCCCGACCCGGCTCATGATCTCGTACCGCTCGTCCAGTAGCGCCGCTACCTTGGAAGGAGCAACACCCTCGATGTTGAACGAGACACTCGCCACCTGCATCTCCGCATCGTGACCCCCGTAAAGGGGCACGCCGGGGATGTCCAGAAGCCCGGCTATGAGCTGGCGTGTCAACTCCACCTCGTGGGCACGGATGACCTCCACTCCCTGCTCCAGCACAAACTCGACCCCTGCTCTGAGACCTGCCAGACCCACCGTGTTCGGTGTCCCACTCTCATATTTGTCTGGCAGAAAATCCGGCTGCTCCTCCTGATCGGATCCGCTGCCCGTACCCCCTCGCTTGAGAGGTCGCAGATCATCCACTGCGACCCTCTCACCGAGGCAGAGCCCACCAGTACCTTGAGGCCCAAAGAGTGCCTTGTGGCCTGTGAAAGCCAGCAGATCTATCTGCATGGCCTTCATATCCAAGGGATATGCTCCAGCGGTCTGGGCAGCATCTACCAGCAAGAGAACGTTATGGTTCCTGGCGATGGCCCCTGCCTGGGCCACAGGCAATAGGCTACCAACTACATTGGAGGCGTGATTGAGCACGATCATCCTGGAGTCCGGTCCAATGGCCGCTTCCAAATCACTAGGGTCCAAAAAGCCTTCGGACGAACACTGCATTACGTCGAGCTCGATCACGCCCTGCGCCTCCAAGGCGCGCAAGGGCCGCATCACGGAGTTATGCTCCATGCTGCTGGTAATGACGTGGTCCCCTCGCCGGAGTATGCCACACAAGGCCAGATTCAAGGCTTCCGTGGCATTCAAGCCAAGCACTATGCGCAGAGGGTCGCCCACATTGAAGAGTTGGGCCAACGCCTCGCGGGTCTCATAGATGGTCCGACCGGCCTCGATGGACAGGCGGTGAGCCGAACGTCCCGGATTGGCCCCCACCTCCGTAATGAAATGAGACAGGGCCTCAACAACCCTCGCTGGCTTGGGCCAGGAAGTAGCCGCATTATCAAAGTAGATCATTTGTAGCACCTCAGGGAGAAGTGAGAAAGAGGGCTGGTCCCTCCATCTCCTTCAGCAGCGACGCACTTTCGCCACCGGAACCCGCAACCCAAGGAGAGGAAGAACTGGGGGAAAAACCTAGGCCGTGAGGAGCCCAGTTTGACCTCGGCTTGAGGGAGCAGGTTCGGAGACGCTGCTAAGCTTGATTATCGAAGCCTGATGCAACCCGTGCATCGCGCCGGCGGCCCGGCTTCAGCCCGCTCAAGTGAACGGAATGGAATAATACCGATTCCAGCTCATCAATCCTGCTCACCTCCTTCCCAGGTCCAAGTGCGGATGTCCCCCAACACCAGGGGCAATCAGCGTGCATTATACGGCATGTGCGAGGCATTGTCAACATGGAGCGGACTGGCACACCTAGTTTCTCACCGCCCAGTACGAGGCTTTCAAGGGGTCCAGAGCACCGCGTGGGCCAGTGCTGGCAATCGGGCGCGGATCTGGATTCAGGTGAGCCTCACAGTGACAGAGAGTCTGATATTGCCGTCGTAAGGGGTCTGGCACTCCACGCCATTCGATAGGACTGCGCCACTGCTCGTGAGACTATCGAGGCGCAGGGAGTATCAGCGGGGGCATCTCCCAACCGATTAGGGCTTACCTCCTAGGAGTTCGCCAGTCTTGGCATCTTGAGCGTGGCGAAACCGGCCGACCCGGTCATGATGAGCGGCTTTGTCGCCAACTAGCAGGTCATGCAGTGACCTGCCCAACATACCTTCCACCACGCCGGGTATCTCCGACCCTTCCTCTGGAGGCACATCCTGCTTCAGCCTCTGCACGAGATCCAAATGGTGGCGTACGGCCGCAAGACGATCACCCACCTCCAGCAGACAGTCAACGATCCCCTTATGCGCCGCCTCGCAGTAATAGTCCTTCGCGATCGCGAGCCTAAACCACTCAAGAGCATCTTCTGGGGGGCCATGCCTGGCGGCCAGCCTCGCCACCGCCAAAACAGCCTCAAGGTACAGTTGTTTCAGCCGCACTCTAATCGGTTCGCACCACTCCGAATCGCGGCCTTCCAAGTAGTCTCCCTCGTAGAGTTGGAGAGCCGTGTGACATAGTCCTTCAGCCTCCCTCGGGTCTTCTCTCAAGCGTCTAGCTCGTTTGACGAGAGCCTCGAACTCAGCGACGTCGTACTTCCACTCAACAACGTCCGCAACGCGATAGACGTCGTCTTCCAACACTACCACCTCCACCTCCAACGCCTTGCGGCACCGATACAGCGTCGAGTGGAACAAACCCTCGCTCTTTTCTTGGTTCATTCCGGGGAAGAGGCGGTGAGCGATCTGATCTTTGGTCAGTCCCGCTGGATGATTCATCAGGAGGAAAAACAACTCCTGGGCCCGCCTGCTACCCCATGCCTTCTTGGATATGCCGCGGGATGCGATCCACACTCGAGGCTGACCAAGGGCCTCGGCTCTCCGAGGAGCCATCTGCATGCCCTACCTCCTTTGCTCGCCCTGCAGCCCGACAAGGAAACGCCCGCTCAGGGCTCACAGTCCGACCGCGCTCTGTGGCGTAGGCTCTCCAACGCCACTCATATTATGGCACGGCCTCTCCAGCTTGTCAAGTGGCTGACACCACATGTTGGGGCGCGGCGAATAGTGACTACTACATCTCGTACCTGCGCGGCGCGCGAGTGCTAACCGGGGCCCAAGGACCGTCTGAGCGTGAATACCCGTGGAAGGCATGGCAACAGTCGAGGCTTCCGTCCTCACACTTGCCCAGGCAAGATAGAAGTGATACAGTTGGAGTACCCTGCCGACACAAACAGCAAAGGAGTGAAGTCCAGATGGCGAAGAAGAGCAAGAAACCTTCCACATACTTGTATCCGGTGCCGGTGATTCTGGTCACGTGTGGGAACGAGAAGCCCAACATCATTACGCTAGCTTGGGTTGGCACTGTTTGTTCCGAACCTCCCACCGTGGGCATCGGCGTGCGGGCAGCGCGCCATTCTCACGGTCTAATAGAGAGAACTGGCGAGTTCGTGATCAATATCCCTGGAGAGGATCTGCTTGAGGTGACTGATCATTGCGGTCAAGTCTCCGGGCGCGACGTTGACAAATTCGCCGCCTTTGGCCTGACACCCGCACCAGCGTCGGTGGTGAAGGCTCCGCTAATCGTTGAATGCCACGTGAACATGGAATGCAAGGTCGTGCAGAAGATACCTCTCGGCGCCCACGACCTTTTCCTGGGGGAGGTGGTGGCAGTCCACATCGATGAGGGGGTTCTGGACGAGACGGGCCGTCACGTAGACTACGGAAAGGCCAGGCCTTTTGTCCTGACTTTCGCCGAGTACAGAGGGCTTGGCGAACCCATGGGCACCTATGGCTATTCGGTCAAACAATAGGAGGGTGGCTCTATTTGGGCTGACGAGCCTTCAGCGACAAAGCTTCATAGACCTCCGCTTGTTCGGCGCGTCTCCTGATTCTCATGGTACCCAGCGGTCTGGCGTTAACGAAATCCTTCACCTGGTCATAGGTGGTATGGGTCAAGAGGATCTGTTGCCCCTTGGCCAGCTCCTGCAGCCGGAAGGCGACATTCACGGCATCGCCTATGGCCGTGTAGTTCATCAACGCCTCGCTACCCACGTTGCCCACCAATACCTCACCCGTGTTTACGCCAAATCCAAAATGCAGCGTTGGTTCGATATGTTGACGCTCCAGACTCTCTCGCAGCGCAAAGGCGGTCTTGACGGCGCGAAAGGCGTGATCAGGCTGATCCAGAGGAGCGTTGTACAGCGCCATCACCGCATCCCCCATGAACTTGTCCGGCACACCACCTTCGGCGAAGATTGCCTCGGTTGCCGAAGCAAGGTAGCTGTTCACTACCTCCAGCAATCTCTCAGGTGCCATCTTCTCAGCCAGCGCCGTGAACCTTCGGAGATCGGCAAAGAGTATCGTAACCTCTTTCCTTTCTCCCCCCAGGTTGGCGCGCGACGGGTCATCAATGAGATAGCGGGCCACAGGTGATGGGAGGTACCTCTCAAACAGCTCCCGAGTCTGCTCTTCCAGTTCCTGTATCCGTCCGTAGCTGCCCTCAAGCTCAACGTACTTGGCCTGCAGCTCGTCGTGCGCTGCGGCCAGTTCCTCCTGCAGACGTTTCCTCTCCTGACGCAGATGACTCCTTTCCAAGACCCGCTCCAACCTGATGTAAGTCTCCTTGTAGTCCAGTGGTTTGATCAGGTAGTCATCGGCGCCAGCGGTGAGGGCTTCGACAGCTATTTCCTCCGAGCCAAAGGCCGTCACCATCACCACGCCAAGCAATGGGTCCTGGTCCCTGATCCGCTTCAGGACAGTAATGCCATCCAAGCCCGGCATCATGATGTCCAGAAGAATCAGGTCAGGCTTCTCCCGACTAATTGCCTGTAGCGCCTCCAGACCGGTACCGGCGGTGGTCACGTCGTAACCTCCTTTTCTCAGCAGTTGCGCCGTGACCTCGCGAAAGGCTTCATTGTCGTCAGCCATCACTATGCGCGTGCTCATTGAATCCCTTTGACGCTAGGCAAACAAGAGAGTTCCACCCATCGGAGCACCGTACTCCAAGCCCTACAAGTATCCCAGGGCCTTCAGCCTATCCTCAACGATCTTCTCCTCTTCCTCGGTATAGACCCCGTCTTCGTCCTCGGGTGCCTCTGGTATGTAACCCAACTCCTCCAGCTTACCGATGATTTTCCGCACACTCTCCTCAGGAGCTTCTCTGTCAGTGTCAGCAATCACTTCGGGGTTCAGAGGCTCTTCGTAGGGGTCAGAAACCCCGGTGAAGTTCTCAATCTCGCCGTCGAGTGCCTGTCGGTAGAGCCCCTTCACATCCCTCTCGATGAGCGCATCCAGAGGACACCTGCAATACACCTCGACGAAGCGCCCGATTTCCTGGCGCACGAAATCCCTAACCTCCCTGTAAGGGGAGATAGCCGACCCGATGGCCACCACGCCGTTACGTGTGAGAAGCTTGCACACAAAACCGATCCGTTTGATATTGGTATCCCGATCCTCCTTGCTGAAACCCAACCCCTTGCTGAGATTGGTGCGGACTACATCCCCATCCAGCACCTCTACCTTGAAGCCTCTGTCTCGCAGTATTCCCTCCACCGTGCGGGCCAGAGTCGTCTTGCCAGAACCCGACAGTCCCGTAAACCACAGAGTGAAACCCTGCTGTTCCATAACCCTATCTTCTAACCCCTTCTGTAGGCTATCGTCTTGCCCTGCATATCCTCGGGGATGGGCAGTCCGAATAGATCAAGCAGGGTTGGCCCGACATCCATGACGTGCAGTCCATCCACCTTACCCCGGCCCTGCCACCGAGGATCGTACATGATGAAGATGCCCTGCTGCGAGTGGTTGGCGTCATCAGGCCCGATGTCGTTCTCGCGGGTGCGGGTATCTCCGTGCCCCATGCTACCCACCGAGCGCCAGAACAGGTTGCCAAAATAGACCATCAGATCTGGAGGAACGTTGCGACATTCGCCGTAGACATCCTGGGGCTTGTAGGCCACAGTCCCGATGTTCACTCCATTCTCATCGGTAATCTGTGACAACTTCTCCACAAGCTCATCTCGAACGCTCTCATACTCCGCAGCAGGGATGATGCCTCGAGGTTCCCTCCCCCGCACGTTCAGGAACAGGCGGCCGTAGTACCCACCTGCACCCCAAGCCACCGTACGATCCCAGTCAATCTCCACCTTCTCCAAGGGAACGATGTCCTGGGGCTCCTCCCTCAACGTCAGATAACCTTCTTGCTTCAACCACTCGTTGATGCAGATACCACCCTCCATGTGCTTCGCGCCGTGGTCGGAAACGACCAGGACAGCTGTATCTTCGTCAAGCGCACCCAGGATCTGCCCAATCTCTCGGTCCAGATACTGGTAGTAGTCCTTGATGGCGTCCTGGTAAGGGGACCCCGCTTCGTACTTCCAATGTCCGGGGTCGAAGAACTTCCAGAAACCGTGGTGGATGCGGTCAACTCCCATCTCCACCAGCATGAAGAAATCCCACTCCTTTTCCCGCAGCAGATGCCTCACCACTTTGAACCGTTTCTCGGTCATCTCGTAGATCTGGCGCAGCAAATCATCCTTATCCTCGGTGCGGAAATTCTCGACATCCAGCTTGTACTCGCCCACCAACGCCTCTACCTCTTCCCTGAGCTCAGCGGGATAGGTGTATTGGCTCTTGGTGCTGGGGGTGAGAAAGGAGGTGATTATGTGGCCATTGATGGGTTTCACAGGATATGTCTGGGGCACTCCCACGAGTACGACTCTCCCGCCCTCTCTCGACAGGATGTCCCAAACCGTGTCCTCCACGACTGCCTTGGAGCTGGCGATCCGCATCCTGTCGTACGAGTAGTCAGCGCGATTGCGAAAGCCGTAGAACCCCAGCCGACCGGGGTTCTTGCTGGTCATCATTGACATCCAAGCCGGGACGGTGATGGGCGGAATAGTGCTCTCCAGCTCTCCGTACACTCCGCCCTCCATAAGCCTCCTCAGGTTGGGCAAGTCGTCCTGCCACCGCTCGAAAACGAGTTGCGGTGTGGCGCAATCCAGTCCGATTACCAGAACCTTGCGCCCGCCCACCGACGGCTTCTCCGCGTCCTTGGTCTGCTCCCTTTTCTTCCTCATCCCCTCGATCAATACCTTGCTCACTTCCGGCCGTGTGAACTCCTCTGGCAGCATCTCTCCCCGGCTCACCATCTGTCTGACTTCGGTGCCGCTCATCACCACCCAGTCGGAAGCGTCGTGAGGGCAGGTCTTGACTGAGACCAGCCCTCCACACTTGCGACAGTAGAATACGTGCTCGAAGAACAAGGGCGTGATACCTATCTCGTCAGAATCGAAGTCATCGAAGATGAGCTGGGCGTCGTAGGTGCCGTAGTATCCGCCTACGCCAGCATGATCGCGCCCCACAATGAAGTGGGTGCAGCCATAGTTCTTGCGCGCCAGCGCGTGAAGGATGGCCTCGCGAGGCCCGGCATAGCGCATAGCCGCGGGGAACACGCCCAGGATCACCCTTTCGGGCGGATAGTAGTCTCGCAGCAGAGCCTGGTAGCTCGTCATCCGTACATCCGCTGGGATGTCATCGGCCTTCGTCTCGCCCACCAGAGGGTGCAGTAGAAGACCGTCGCAGATCTCCAGCGCCGTCTTCTGAATGGATTCGTGCGCGCGATGGATCGGATTCCGGGTCTGGAAAGCCACGATGCGCCGCCACCCCCTCTGAGCGAACATCCGACGCGTTTGACCAGGGTCGTGACGGAACTCCGCGAACGACCGATCTGCAGGGCGGTCCAGCAAATGGATATCTCCACCCAAGAGGACTTCCCCCTGACCGTAGAGCCGGGCCACCCCGGGATGCGCCTCTTCCGTGGTCCGATAGACAAGTTCAGCTTCTCTTACCCTATCGTATTCGAATCGTTCGGCCAGTTCCATCATGCCGAGAATGCGCTCTCCCTCTACGAGGGCGATTTCCTCGCCCTCCTTCAGCTCATCCGCCGTCTCGCGAGAGACCGGTAGGGTGATGGGAATGGTCCACACCAAGCCATTGCTAAGGCGCATGTCCTCCAACACGCTTTCGTAATCGGCTCTGGCCATGAAGCCCGTCAAAGGACTGAAGGCCCCTATGGCGATAAGCTCAAGGTCAGACACGGCGGTGGGATTCAGGCTGACTTTTCTTAGAGCAGCCGCCCGCTCCAAGGCCGCTTCCTTCGACGCGCCCCGCAGCACGCGGTCTACAAGTGTACCTCCATGGGGAGCGATTGCTCCCTCTTTCCTAGCCATACAACTCTAACCTCTTCTGTGGAGATCCGATAGAAGCTAACTCAATTGATATACCACAGAATGGCGACCCGCGCAAACCGAAACTCGCATCCTGTCTAGTAGTCACTTACAACCAAGAGCGCCCCCCTTGAACTATCGAGTAGGTATACCTCCTCCCTCGTCGCGTCCACGGCCAGGCCGAAGTTGTAGGTGACTGTCTCAGCGGGAATGCTGGTCATCAATGCCAGGTTCCGCTGGTCTACAACCAGGAGGTCACTGCCATCGGCAATGTAAAGACGACTTCTCTCTTCATCGACCGCGACCGCGTATACATTGCTCAGAGGGCGACCGACATCCCCTGCCAACAGCGCAACCACTTCCCTTTTGCGACTGTCAACCACTGCGATTTCTCGTCTCAGCGGAGAGGCAGAATAGACCACGTACGCACGGCCCAGTGTGCCGTCAACGGCCATGCCAAGAAGGGGTCCTTGTGCAATCTGAATAGTGGAGACAACTGCCAGCCTACTTCCTTCGATCACCGACAGGGTTCCGTCGCCCGCGTTGGCCACGTAGAGAACGTCAGCTCCGCCGTCAGTGACCACGGCGTCCGGATACGACCCAACGGGAACTCTCTCCATGATGCGGTGGCTGTTCCCATCAAGCACTACCAGCCAGCCCGTTTCAGTATCCGTCACGTAGACCCGGTTAGCCAATTCGTCAACGGCCACACCGCTTGGCCTGCTCAGGCCACTGATGATATCCACCACTCGGCACTCGGACCCGTCCACTACTGCCACAGTGCCTTCACCGCTATTGGCCACATAGACAAGCCCCGTTGCGGTGTTGACGGCCACCGCCTGCGGATCGCGTCCAACAGTGACTGTGCAGGAAACAGAATCATGTAAAGTGTCTATTGCCACCAAGTTCCCATCCCCTAGAGTAACGTACGCTCGCTGTGCAACGGGATCGACCGCTATCCCCTGAGGGTTGGGACCCACCTCTACTATGTCCGAGATGGTTGGCGCTTCCCTCGGCTGTGTTGGTAGGGTCAAGGGCACGATTCGTTCCGAGCGCGGCGCGGGCTCCGGCAGCGACACCTCGATTTGGCCCAGAAGATCCTCGGTTTCACCCCCTGCCTCAAGGTGAACGCCTGGTTGCGCACGCCTTGCAGCCAGTGGGAAATGCCAGCGATGCAGCTCATCCACAACCATCACCGCAGCCACCCCGTTCAGCGGGGAGATCGTGGTGTCGTCCGCACTGGCTGAGACATCGCTGTAGTAAGTGCCCGGCGAGCCGGCGGCCTGAGCTTGGAAGCTGATCGTGAGAACGGCCGGGATGACTTCCGTTGGGTCCGGCTTGGGCAAGGCCTTCATCGCATTGAACTGCTTGTGGGGCAAGTCTGTCGTCGGATAGAGCCAGTCCCACCGGGGCCAAGTGCCGTAGGGATCGACCAGCTCAAAGGGCGTCACGCCGACCACCTCAGGCCAAGAAACCCAGAAGTCGCGGAAGGCTCTCTTCATGTAGTACGCTCGGTTGCTCTCATTGATGGCGGGGTAACCTTCGAAGCGGAAGGTCCAGTCATACAGTCCATAGCCGGTCTCAGTCAGGATGACCTTGACACCCCTACGTCCTCCGTAGGCGGCCAAAGCCTGTAGCTCCAATAGATAGCAGTCAATGGTGTACTGGGGCCATCGGGCAGTACGGTTGTGGATGTTGTAGTCAGGCGGGTGGTTTAGCGGGTAGCAGTGGGATGCCCAGAGATCGAAGGATTGCGCAAAACCCGGGACCGCAACCAATTGCCTCGTGAAGGAGGCGTTTCCTGGTGTCAACGCGCCATTGAGCACCTGAATACGTGAATCCCCGATGCTACGTATCGCTGCGGCCACATCCACAAAGAAGTTGCCATACTCCCACGAATCCGCCTCGCCACTCCATTCGACCCACAGGTCCGGCTCATTCCACACCTGAACGTACAGGGTGCGCCCATCCAGTCGTGGCAGTCCTTGAACCACCCTCTTGTATGCTTGGGCGATTGAGGTGTAGTCTCCCGGGCTATCCGGCTCGGGTTTGAGCCAGTAGTCCCCTCCCCACTCGCCTTGGAGACGCACAATGGGCACAAGGTTGCGGTCGTAGGCACCATCTACGAAATACACCGAGCAAGGGCTGGGCCCTGCGGTCGATGCCGTTACTGGATAGAGAAGTTGGGTCACGTGACCACCTATGCCAGCCAGTTCCAGCGCCTTGTCCAGTTGGAAGTCAACATAGGACTGGAGGCAGAGGGCCT
>JAUWYD010000192.1 GCA_030616025.1 Chloroflexota bacterium | reverse complement strand
CAGCGATGTATTTCCCCTTGACATGAGCCACGTAGATCACCATCCCCACCGTGATCCATGCTATGCCTGCCAATAGCGGCACAGTCCCCAACGTTGGTAGCAGGAACAAGTTGACCACCACCGCCAGGGCTGGGATCAACGGATGGAGAGGCAACCGAAAGCCTGGCGCATCCTTGAGGCTGCGCAGCCGAACGACATCCGCCAGTGCTATCGTGCTCATCACGAACAGAGCACAGAACCCTCCGATCCTGGCGATCAACTCCAAGTCCCCCAGTAGGCTGAGAATCGCGGCCCCCACACCAATGCACAGCAACAGGAAATGAGGGGTCCTGAATCGAGCACCCCGGCGTCTCACCAAATCGGGAAGGAGGTCATCCTGTTCCATCGCCTGAGCTTGCCGGACCACGACCAAGACCGTTGAGTTCAAGGCCAAGGCCATGAAGACCAAAGCCAACAATAGTAACAGCAATTGGCCGTAGCTACCTGCGCACTGCTGGACCATCGCCGCTACGGGGATGTTGACCTGGCTCCAGGCCGCTCCTGTGACCGAACCTGCCACCATCAGGCTGAGCAGCACGAACAGCAGGGTTCCCACGGATAAGGTGGCGAAGAAGGCCTGCGGAATTGCTCGTCTGGGCTGACGGATTTCAGAAATGGTGAGCGGCACCGATTCGAAAGCCAAGAAGCCGATCAGCAACAGCGAGAGAGCCGCCTGGATCCCTGGGGAACCTTGGGGGGAGAAGGGCCTGAAATTGTCCAGTCGAATGTCAGGCAGGCATAGCAGGCAAACCAGCACCAAGGCCGCCACCACCCCCCACGTGACAACGTCACGCGCACGCCGGAAACTCCGCCCCCCCAGCACGTTGTACGTCACGATAACCAAGACGAGAACTGCGGCTAGCAGCGACTCTGGAGGCCTTACGCCGAAGTACGCCTCCAAGGTTGTCGTCACGACAGCGGCGAACCCCAGGGCCAGAACTACGCAGAGGAGGAGTCCTCCGAGAAGAACGACCCAACCGGCAAGGAATGCCAGCGGCCCCCTGGTGGCTTCACGAAGGAGGATGTACGCCCCGCCTTCCTGCCCAGTGCTCAGCATGAGTTCTACATAGCAGAGAAGCGTGAGCAAGAAGACGCCGCCCACGAGCACGTACGACACGGCTGCGGCAGGCCCCCCGGCGGCCATGATGGATCCATGCAAGGTGAAAACGGCCAAGCCCACCAGAATCGCCAGGCTCCGCGATGTGGCACGCATGGCGTCCAATTCGCGACTGAAACGTATCTCAGTTGGGGAAACCTCTTCCGCCATGGGATCCACCTTCTTCAAGAAACAGCCAAATCTTAACATCGAAGGGGACATTTGTACAATCGACGATTGCTACGACGGTTCAACGGTGCTATAATACTCTCGGTTCTGATCAGCCGCGAGACGGCGGAGTGGGCGCTTCATGAGGAGAGGATCGGTAGCGTGACGAAGTTCATCTTTTGCACGGGAGGGGTCGTTTCGTCCGTGGGTAAAGGTGTTGCCGCAGCTTCGATCGCGCGGATCCTGAAGAGCCGGGGTATATCAGTGTCTATACAGAAGTTAGACCCATACCTCAACGTGGATGCAGGCACCATGTCCCCCTATCAGCATGGTGAGGTCTTCGTCACAGAAGACGGTTCGGAGACGGACCTTGACCTGGGCCATTATGAGCGCTTCATAGACCAGAACCTCACCAGTTCCAGCAATGTGACCACCGGGCAGGTCTATTCCGCAGTGATCGCCAGTGAGCGTAGAGGTGCCTACCTCGGCAGTACTGTGCAAATCATCCCCCATATCACCGATGAGATAAAGCGGCGCGTACATCAGATAGCTCACGAGAGCGGCGCTGAGGTGGTTATAGTGGAGGTTGGGGGCACAGTGGGCGACATCGAGGGGTTGCCCTTCATCGAGGCTCTCCGTCAGATGCGCAGCGATATCGGACGGGAGAATGTGCTTTATGGTCACGTTACACTGCTCCCCCGCCTCGCAGTAACGGGCGAGTTGAAAACCAAACCCACTCAGCACAGTGTCAAGGAACTGCGGGGCATGGGCATCCAACCCGACTTCATTCTTCTGCGCTCAGATACCTACCTCCCCGATGGCATCAGGGCGAAGGTATCCCTCTTCTGCGATGTTGACGAGTCGGCCGTAATCCCTCTGGTAAGCGCCTCGACCATGTATGAGGTTCCTTTGATCATGGAGGACGCTGGCCTTGGAGACCTCATCGTGGAGAGGTTCGGGCTATCGGCAGCGAAGCCCAACCTGGAGCAATGGCGGAAGATCATCGAGCGGATCAAGAACCCTGGACGTCAGGTGAACATCGCCCTGGTGGGCAAGTATGTCGAATTGGTGGACGCCTACATGAGCGTGAGGGAAGCACTGTACCACGCTGGCGCCCATCGAGATGTGGGGGTTGATATCAGGTGGGTGGAATCGGAGTTGCTGGACGGAGGAGAAAGCCACCCACTGGCAGGCGTGGATGGTGTTGTGGTCCCCGGGGGCTTCGGCTATCGGGGCATCGAAGGCAAGATACGAGCAGCCCAATATGCTCGAGAGCATGGCATCCCCTATCTTGGTTTGTGTCTGGGGTTGCAGATGATGGTCATCGAATTCGCCCGTTCGGTAGGGGGGCTGGAGGGGGCCAACAGCACCGAGTTTGACCCGCAGACCCCGCACCCGCTGATAGATTTCTTGCCGGAGCAGCGGCAGGTATTCGACAAGGGAGGCACGATGCGGCTGGGGAGCTACCCTTGCCACCTGGTACCCGGCACCCGCGCCCGGGAGGCCTATGACCGAGAAGAGGTGCGGGAGCGCCATCGGCATCGCTTTGAGTTCAACAACCAGTATCGAGATGTCCTGACCTCCAAGGGGCTAGTAGTGAGCGGGGTGTTGGAGGAAGGCGATTTGGTGGAGATAGTGGAGTTGGAGGATCATCCCTGGATGCTAGCCACCCAGTTCCATCCAGAGTTCAAGTCCCGCCCCAATAGGCCGCATCCTCTCTTCTGTGCCTTTCTCTCTGCAGCAATCGGCAGGAGCGGGAAGTAACCGACGTCAGCGCCAAGTCAACAGAGGGAAGGCACCTGATCAGACTACTGTCAGGGGTTGAGGCATGGGACAGCCCGGTTTCCTGGTTATTGGCCACGTAGCCAAGGACTTGACGGATGGTGGATATCGGCTGGGCGGAACGGTAGTCTATTCGTCCCTCACCGCCAGGAACCTGGGCCAGAGCGTGGGGGTGGTCACCAGCGCTGGCCCCGACATTGAGCTGGGCCAGTTCCTGCAGGACGTAGAGTTGGTATGCCTCCCTTCAGCCGTCACGACCACTTTTCGCAACGTGGACGAACGTGGACGGCGCCGTCAGTATGTCTATGCAGTGGCTGACAGGATAGAAGCAAGAAACGTGCCTTCTGGTTGGCGAGAGGCACCGGTCGTCCACCTGGGCCCAATCGCAGGCGAGTTCGCCGGGGACATGATAGACCTCTTCTCTTCCTCCCTCGTGGGGCTGACTCCCCAGGGGTGGTTGAGACGGTGGGACGAGCAGGGTCAGGTCTATCCCTGCCAATGGACCGAAGCTAAGAAGCTCCTCCCGGGGGTAGATGCTGTTATCGTGAGCGAGGAGGACTTGGCTGGCGAAGCTGGTACTTTGCACAGCCAGCTGGGGCTAGCTCGGCTGGCAGTGGTCACTGAAGGTGCAAAGGGAGCAACCCTACATTCTGAGGGCAAGAGCTTCCATTTTCCGGCTCGAAGGGTCAGAGCCGTAGACCCAACCGGGGCAGGAGATGTGTTCGCCGCCGCCTTTCTGGTCA
>JAUWYD010000122.1 GCA_030616025.1 Chloroflexota bacterium | reverse complement strand
GGGGTTGATCCTGAGCTTCGAGCCAAGCAGGGTGGCTGCCTCTCCTATGCGACCGCCTCGGTGAAGATGCTTCAGGTCATGCAGTGTGGCAAAGAAGTCGACCCTAGGAATCATGGCCTCCGCGGTCGCAACAACCTCCTCCAGGGTTCCTCCTGCGGCAGCTGTCCGGGCAGCCTCCAGAACGATGAAGCCCTGGGCCATGGTGGCCATGCGTGAGTCCACGATGCGCACAGGCACCGATGCCGCTTCTTGAGCGGCCGTACGGGCGACGTTGATCGCGCCGGTCAATTCCGCCGGGACGTGGATGGAGACGATGCCTTCCACCTTGTTGCTCAAGCGAGCATATGTCCTGGTGAAATCTGCCGGAGACGGCTGCACCGTTGTGGGGAAGGCCTTGCTCTGTCGAAAGAAACGATAGAACTCGGCCGGTGTGAGGTCCACGCCATCACGGTAGTCATTGCCATCCCAAGTCACGTGGAACGGCACTACGTGGATATCATACCTTTCAACCAGCTCCGGTGGCACGCAGGCAACACTGTCGGTCACGACGGCGATCTTACTCATTCCTGTTCCCTATGCTCACGATCTGACCCCAAAGGTACCTGAGCGTGATCACGCCCTCACAGAGTCAGGTCTGACGAGCAGGGGATCGCCAGGTGAGGGTCAAGTTTCAAGCCTGGGACGACATCGAGGTCCCATCCCGCCTGCTCACCTGCTCGGAGCTTGAAGCAGCCCACCGCAGCCACGCACGCTGCGTTGTCGGTGCAAAGCTCGGGGGAGGGGCACAGGACGGGGACACCGATTCGTTCCCTCATCTGCTGACGTAGCAGGGAGTTGGACGCCACACCGCCGGCCAAAAGGACTTGTTTTGCACCCCTCTCCTCTGCGGCCGCTCTGGTTTTCTCAACAAGTACCTCCACGACCGCTGCCTGGAAACTGGCTGCGAGGTCCGCTACTGGCAAGTCATCGCTCGGCGCACCCGCTGCCACGGGCCCTGCTCTGGTCCGGTAATCGCGCACCAGATACAGGACGGCAGTCTTCAGGCCGCTGAAGCTGAAGTTGTAGGTGCCTTTCAACTACGCTCGCGGTAGATCGAAGGCGCTGGGGTCTCCGTCCTGCGCTGCCAATTGGATCTCTGGCCCTCCAGGATAGCCCAAGCCTAGCAGGCGTGCTACCTTGTCGAAGGCTTCGCCAGCAGCGTCGTCGAGGGTTTGACCCAAGGGCTGGTACTCTCCGTGACCCGACATCAGAACTAGGATGGTGTGTCCACCGGAGGCGATGAGACAAAGGAGAGGGAATACTATTCTCTCATCTTCTTGCAGCCAGTTGGCGTAAATGTGCGCTTCCAGATGATTGATGCCGATGAGGGGTAGACGCTTAGCCAGAGCCAAAGCTTTGGCCACATTGACGCCCACCAGCAGGGAGCCAGTCAGTCCGGGCCCGTAGGTCACGGCCACGGCGTCCATTTGGCCCAGTTCTGTCCCAGCTTGAGCCAAAGCCTTCTCGAGCACCGGTATGATGTGGAGGATGTGCTGTCGTGAAGCGATCTCGGGAAACACTCCTCCATACCGCTCGTGGATCTTGGCTTGAGATGCGACGACGCTGGAGATGATCTCACGACCATCTTTCACGACCGCCGCGGCCGTCTCGTCGCAGGAGGTTTCGATGCCCAAGACATGAGTCACAAACAGATTCTATCACACTGGACGAACATCGAGCAAACCCAGGCACGCAGGATCAGTGGAGGCGCGATCCTTCCTTGACTGTATCCTTTGCGAAGCAGAGATGTCCTAAAGGGGAGTAGCCCAACATGCCAAGCAAACGCCTTCCACAGCCGACACTGGCTTGTGCGGTCAGCATCATCAGCAAGGGGTCATTGCTCGAAGTGCTGGGCTTCTGGAATGAGGGCCAAGGACAGTGCCTCAGAGGTCAGAACGAAGAGTTCTCCCGTCTCCTCATTGACGGAAAGCTCAAGCAGACCTTGGAACGCGTCTGTGCTGTCCCTGGGCGGAAGGAACTGGCGGACAAAGGCTCCTTCTTTGGTCAACTGTACGATGCGCTCACTACCAGCGTCGGCCACATAGATGTACTCCGTCTCGGGAGAAGCGAAAATGGCGGTGGCGTTCTCTAACCCATGATCATCCAGGCCTTGGACTGAAAATGCTTCCTGCAATCCCCCTAGGAACTTCACGATACTGCCGTCTGCCAGCAGCACATAGATGTATCCATTGATAGCCATGTCCACGGCATTGTCCAGCTGCACCATTGTCTCGGCCAGGAAATAGTCGGTGGGGGAGTAATCATAAGTGTTTTCAGTAGGGGCGTATTTCAGGATGCGGTCCTCCGCAGCGTCCAAGACATAGAGATGGCCGGAGTATCCACCGATGAAGCGGGGATCACCCCAGAGCTCACTGTCAGCCACGGAGATCGAAGTGAAGCCTCGCAGGGCATCAAGTTGCAGCAGCGACCCGTCGTTGACCAGGACGAGCAAATTGCTGCTCTCCCGCCCGCCGCCCGCCTCCATCCAGACGAAGTCCTTCAGCTGCTGCACGGACACACCGCCCACCCGACTCTCGGGGCCTAGCAGGGTAGCACCCGCGGCTGGCTCTTGGAAACGCCTGAGTTCATCCAGCAGATACCCATGCAGTTGCTGAGTGCCCTCATCCAGAATGTAGACATCGTCAGCATGCACCAGCATGCGATAGGGTCGATTCTGTGGTTCGGCGAAGGGCATCTGCGCCGAGAACTGAAGGCGCACCACCTGGTTAACCTCGTCCAGCGCGAGGAGAAGCTCCTCTCGCAGGGCCACCGCATCAGGGTCCGTGGGCCTCATCTCCAGGGCTTGGTCCACGACTTCTTCTGCGCTGTGCAGGTGCTCTCTGGCGGCTGCGCGGGTGTCGCCGCTTCGGGCCAACCCCATTTCGGCTCGGGCTTCCTCAAGCAGTTGCGAGAAATAGGTGGTGCGCGAGTGGTTCCGAATCACAAAGCCGATGGCGACCATGGCTATGACGCAGATGATGGAGAACACTCCAAGCAGGGGCAGTCGGGAGCCACCCTTCTCTTGAGATACTCTCTTGATAGGACCGACATGAGCAACCTCCAGGGGCCGAGGAACCCCCTCAGGCTCAGGCAACATCCGCTTCGTTAGAGTGCCCAGGCTGTGGAGGGCACGAACAGAGCTGGTCTTCATTACTCGACCAATAGTACCCAGAATACCAGTGGAGACTAGCCAGGAGAGGAAAGACCGCGTCCTCCGCGCTAATCCTGTGAAGAAGGCCAAGATCGCCGCGCCGAGAGCGATGGCCACTCCCTCCACTCCTGAGGCGATCCGCCTGGTGGGATACCTCTTCTGCTCCGCTGGGCCTCGCCTGGCGAGGGTCTTCTTTGCATGCGAGGCGACACGTGCACCACGGCGAGGCTGTGGCTCCTCTTGCACAGCCCATTCTCTTTCTGTCGCTTGAAGCTGGATGAGGAGAGCGGAGACGTCTGCACTTGAGGCCAGAGAGTTGAGTGTGCCGGTCAGTTCCTCTAGCCCTCTCTGGGCAGCCATCGTGACCTCCTGCGTGGTCGCCACCCGTGATAGAGCGCTTGAAGCCAGAAGAATGATGTCCGCCTCTTCTATCCGGCAGTGAAACAGCCCCACCTCTCGCAGGAACTGCTCCTCGCCTAGAGGTGGAAACACTGATTGTTCCTCTGGCAGGCTGGTTGCGAGGTGCTGCGTCACAGGGGGTGGAAAGAGACGCACTCCGTCACTCTGAAGCACGTAGATCAGAGCGTCGCCGGCCAGCCCCACATAGAGATCGTTCCCACGCAAGACGGCACAGGATGTTTCACCTAACCTCTGCCACAGGGGCAGAGATTCCAGGTTCCGCTCGTACACGTAGGTATTGGCGGCTCTGATTGCCTGACGCAGCCCGTTGGTGACGCCACCAGGGACACGGAAATACTCCTCGCTCAGGATCTCAATCAGCTCCCTGTGGATCTCCTCCTTGCCGAGGTCATCACCTGTCACCTGAACAAGCAGGTACAGGTTTCCTTTGCCAGGTCCACGGGGGATCACGGAGGACCTTTCCACGAGGCCGGTGTCGCCTGGGTTCTCCTGCCGGGCCCCAGCAACGACGCTAAGCTGAGCGACCTCTGTCCTCAATCCGGCACTCACGGTTCACCTCCTGCTCTCCGTGGGCACCAACCTTGAACACCACGGTATGGCGTTGCCATAATGAGCTGACCTTCCTCAACGGACTATGAGCACTACATCTTGGGGCCTTTGGCTCTGTCACGTACCATATATAGTGCAATCTGATTATAGCACAAGCTTCGGGCGATGCAAAGGCACCTTGCCTATGATGGGATGCCTGGGCTCCCAGGCCCTTTTGCGATACGTTCTCAGCCTTGGGAGACAGTCACCGCCGCCGCGGGTGGTCACCTTCACGGCGTTGGGCCGGTCGCTCGCCCATGGGAAGCCGGATGGCGCAGAGTGATCCTTTCAGTCGCTGGCGGCAAGCTCGAATTCGCCGCTCAGATACATTCCCACAAGCTCACGGATGATCCTGCTCATGGTGGTTCGCTCTTCGGCTGCTTTCTTCTTGAAGGCCGTGTGCGTCTCTCTCGACACCCGGATCATGATGTTCTTATCTTTTCTCATCACCACCTCCATGTATATCTTGCTATACACTATCTTACCGGGCCATCGGTAGTTTGTCAAGTCTGTTGGCGGACGTGTGATCCTGCTTGCGCTATCTGTTGTAAGTCAGCGCTCCGGCAGGGCGCGCTCTGGGCGAGCGAACGTGAGGCCGCGGATCCCGAGGCTGACACGGCTGTTTGGCGAAGGGGAGGTCCGCCTTTCCGCTGTGCCTCTTGCAGCTGTCTCTTGCGTTTTCAAAGGGCGTGCTGTATAGTTCTACAGAACTCGCGTGGCCCCGGCGACTGGGGCAGG
>JAUWYD010000357.1 GCA_030616025.1 Chloroflexota bacterium | reverse complement strand
ACGGCGTCCGTTAGTGAAGTGCCAAAGAAGGCCCCACAAACGGGGGAAGTTGTTGACGACGGGGCCGTACATGCGCCCAGCCTGACTGAGTGGCCACGAGAAACCATCAGCCATGATGTCAGCCAGCTCAACCTGGTACTTGCCGGGGAAGAGACGTTCCAGCGCACCCGCTATGGCGTCGGCCACGCTGCGGTGACCGCCGCCGGAATCGCACATCAGGATCAGGATCCGTCCGCCCATGTGCCTCTATCGAGGATGCTCCGCTTCCAAGCTGGCCTGAGGTCGAGTCCGTAGTCCATACCCCTCCTTCGAGAAGAGCGCGTAGCCCCAAATGATCGGAACGAGGCGCATGGCCCGCATGAGCACTACGAAGGCCAAGGCCTGACTGCTATCCACACCGAAGACGCCCAAGGTGGTGATGGACAGTATCTCCAACATCCCGACATTCCACGGTGGATTGGGAATAGAAGCCGCTAGTGCGATGACTACCACCGGGAAGAGGTATGGGCCGAAGGGAAGGCCTATCAGAGCCGCCTGCCCGAGGAAGTAGAAGCTTACCACCAGGAACAGCCACATGGGCACGGTGAGGAGGAGGGCCACGAGAGAGCGGCGCCAGTTCCGCAGAGGCCGCACGCCCAAGATGAAGCGCTCCACGATCCCGGCGAGCCGCTGGGCCAAGCCGGGCGAGAGTCTCCTGGTGAGCAAGGCTAGCAACCGCATGGCCCAATGGCTTCGAGACAATAACACCACCAGCAGCACGGCCCCGATGAGTAAGACCAGCAATCCTACCTGCCCCACCGTCTGGACCAACGGAGGCAAGGGGATGATCCACAGGATGACCAGCAGGAACAGGCACAGCACCAATACGTCCCACATCTTCTCCACGAAGATGGTGCCCAGAGTGGCGCTCTTGCTCCAGCTCTCCTTCTGTCCCATGACGATAGAGCGAAGCAGTTCGCCGCTGCTGGCGCCGATAATCTGATTACCGAAGTAGCCGATCAAGGTGGCTGAGAAGAGCCCGGCAAAGCCTATCCGTCTCTCAGCGGGGAAGAGGTATCTCCAGCGCAGGGCCTTAACAAGGAAGAAGCCCATCTGAGCCGCCAGCGCTGGGAGGAGATGCAAGTAGTTGGCGGCTCTAAGGGTCTCGAGCATCTGTCCAAGGTCGACCCTGACCAACACGAGGCCCAACAGGACGACGCCGATGATGGTGACTGCCACAAAGCGCGCCTTGTTGTTCAAGCAGGGGTCCTCCTACCCAACATATCCCAACCCACGCAGTCGCTCTCTTATCTCCTCTTCGTCGTCCGCAGAGTACTCACCCTCGCCGGTTGGTCGCTGGGAAAGCTCATCGCTGTATTGAACCTCGACCCTGGACCGGAACTCGGGATCGAAGGCCTCTGTGAGAACACGACCGTCCATGTCAGCGGGGATGGGGACGCCCATGGCGTACAGTATGGTGGGGGCAAGATCCATGATGTTGGCGCGCTCGAGGCTTGTTCCGCTCTCGATGCCTTCACCCGCCAGGATTACAATGCCGTCAGGGCGGTGATGTCCGGACATGCCGAAGATGGGTTCGACGACATGCGAAGCGCCGAAATCGGCGTGCCCGAAGGCCATGTACTCCCAGTTTCTGGACTGCAGTACCAGATCAGGGGCCTTCTCCAAAAGAGGTCCGCAGTATATCTCCTCCCTGCGATACACCCTCTCCACCACCCTCTCCCCTGTACGAGGATCGCGAATCTCCTGAGCGCGAGCGGCTATCTCTTCTCTCAGTTTCTCATACTCCTTCCCCGGCCGTACGATCCCCTGTGGTCTCTTCCCCGCCTGGTTGATGTAGATCTGTCCGAAGCTTCCCACCGCAAATGCCCTCGTGCGGTCCCAATCCACGTCGGCGAAGGAGAGGAAAAGTCGCTTCATCAGTCCCCCGCCCCTCTGAAAACGAAAGCGGCGCCGCAGGAAGCCTAGCCGCAACGCCTTGACAAGGCGAAACACGCCCAACGGAGTGAAGCCCAGCTTGA
>JAUWYD010000044.1 GCA_030616025.1 Chloroflexota bacterium | reverse complement strand
TGCGTGTTGCTGCTCCTGGGAGGCGTGGCCACCAAGAGGCCCTGGATCCTGGCCATAGGCGGGGCGTTGTGGCTGGCCGCGGCGGT
The DNA here is from genome assembly GCA_030616025.1 of Chloroflexota bacterium. Taxonomy (GTDB): domain Bacteria; phylum Chloroflexota; class Anaerolineae; order UBA7937; family B3-Chlor; genus B3-Chlor. The sequence continues at coordinate 7,697 of JAUWYD010000044.1, read as the reverse complement.
GGGCGTGGGCGGGTTCTATCCCTCTTTGATGCAGCAATTCGATGTTCAACCCAATGAGCTGATCAAGGAACGCCCTTACATCGAGTACAACATCGATCTTACACGGCGCGCTTACGGACTCGACAAGATACAAGAGTTCGAGTTCGGGTCCGTCGCAGACCTGACCGCAGAGGCATTGGCGGAGGCCGAACCGACGATAAGAAACATCAGGCTGTGGGACTACCGACCCTTGCGCGACACCTATGCTCAAATCCAGGAGATAAGGCTGTACTACGAGTTCGTAGATGTTGACGTGGACCGCTACTATCTCGACGGCACCTACCGCCAGGTGACCCTCTCGCCGCGGGAGATGGCCACAGACCAACTGCCGTCCAGAACGTGGGTCAACGAGCACCTCCAGTTCACACACGGCTACGGCCTGGCGATGAGCCCTGTCAACGAGGTGACTCCTGAGGGGTTGCCAGAGTTGCTCGTCAGCGACCTCCCTCCCCGTACCGCGCCTGGACTGGAGATCACCCGTCCGGAGTTATACTACGGCGAGAAGACCGACAACTACGTCTTCGTCAACACCACCATCGAGGAGTTCGACTATCCCAGTGGGGATCAGAACATCACCAGCACCTACGAAGGTGAGGGAGGCGTCGTCCTCGACTCTCCCCTCAAGCGGGCAGCTTTCGCCTACCGCTTCGGGGATGTGGCAGTCGTGCTCAGCGAATATCTCACGCCGGAGAGCCGGGTGATGCTCTATCGCAACATCCACCAGCGCGTGCGCCAGGCGGCTCCCTTCTTGCTCTTCGACGCCGACCCCTATCTGGTGATCGTTGATGGCCGGCTCATCTGGCTGCAGGATGCGTACACCGTGACTAGCATGTACCCCTATTCACAGCCCTACCATGATCGTTTCAACTACATCCGTAACTCTGTGAAGGTGGCGATTGATGCTTACAATGGCGATATGATCTTCTACGTGGTTGATGACCAAGACCCCTTGATCCAGACCTATGCTGCCATCTTCCCCGACCTTTTCTCCCCTCTAGATGAGATGCCGGATGGGTTGAGAGCTCACGTCCGCTATCCAGAGGGGCTGTTCATCATCCAGGGACAGATGAACAACGCCTACCACATGCTGGATTCCACAGTGTTCTATAACCAAGAGGACCTGTGGGCGGTGGCACACGAGATCTACGCCGGCAGCGATCAGCCGATGGAACCATACTACGTCACCATGAAACTGCCTGGAGAGGAAAAGGAGGAGTTCATACTCATGCAGCCCTTCACCCCAGCCGGAAAACAGAACATGGTGGCGTGGATGGCCGCTCGGTCCGACGGGGAACACTACGGCAAGCTGCTGTCGTACAAGTTCGCCAAACAGGAGCTCATCTATGGCCCCTTGCAGATAGAGGCCCGCATAGATCAGGATCCCAACATCTCCGGTCAGCTCTCCTTGTGGCGTCAACGGGGGTCCCAGGTCCTCCGGGGTAACCTCCTGGTGATCCCTATCGGCAACTCCTTGCTCTACGTGGAGCCTCTGTACCTTCAGGCAGAGACCGGACGCATGCCGGAACTGAAGAGGGTCATCGCGGCGTCCACAGAGCGAGTGGTGATGGCCAATACCCTCCAGGAGGCCCTGGCTAGCATCGGTGGGGCACCCGTGGTCATCGAGGAAGGGGAGGAAGGCGAGGAAGGAGTAGAAGCCGCAGGGCTCCACGACTTGACGCTCTCCGCCCTGGAACACTACGCACGAGCACAGGAGTACCTGCAAGAAGGGGACTGGGCAGGCTACGGAGCCGAACTGGAGGCGATGCGGCGCGACTTGGAGAATCTGATCGAGGCCAGCCGCTAGGCGAAGCGCATGCTTCCCTTAACGAAGCGAGCATCATCCGACTGCGCCGTCGAAACCTGTGAACGGACCCTCTTGACCATTCACCAACACGTGACTAGGACAGCCCTGCCACAGAGCCTTGGCCATTCGCTCAGCTGGACTGTCAGAGAAGCGGCCAGGGCGGCCACTACGTCCACCCGCGCGGTGTCAAGCAGCGTAAAGGCAGTGGTCAAACCTGCGGTGCTCATCAGCACTGCTCCTGTCAAGGCCGGGGGCCCCGTCTCGTAGAGCGGTGGAGCCTATTGCAGTCGAGTGCGCACCGGCCCGACTATGGACAGGTCCCCACATCCAGCCAACCAAGCCCCTACACCTGGTCTCAGCGTGCCCTGGGCGCAGCATCTGTGCAATGGTTCAACAATACCAAGAACTTCCAATGACACACGAGATGTGATAGAATCCATTCATGAAGGCGCCACAGCCTGGCGAAAGGAGTTGTGATGGGGCTATTAGACATGCCCTTCGTAGCTGCTCTGAGGCGAAACCACGCGCTCGAGCACGCGACAATGCACATCCTGGCCCGGAGACAGCCGTACCTGAACGCCGTGGCCCGCACCGCTCTCGACGGCTTCTATGTCTATGGAAGGGTGAATACCAAAGCGCTCGCTGACACCGCAGCTGAGGGTTTGGCACGTCTCCAAGCTGGCGAGACCGAGTTGGCGGTCCATCCCCGCTGCGGTACTAACCTGGTGGTATCGGGTTTTCTGGCAGGCTTGGCAACTTTCCTGGCTATCGGTGGGTCGAGGTCTCGCCTGGCCAAATTCCCCCGTTTCATCCTCGCCGCTACCCTGGCCGTGATTGTCGCTCAACCGCTCGGCCTCTTGATTCAGCAGCATGTTACCACCTCACCTGATGTAGCCGGTTTGAGCATAAACAGGGTCACTCAGCAAGTGGTCGGAAGATTCACCGTACACAAAGTTGAACTACAGACCTCAAGCTAAGGCTTCGAGGAGAGGCTCTTCATGTTCTATCTATTGCACGGCGAGGATGGGTATTCACGCTCCCTGGAACTCGCGAAAATGAAAGCTAAGTTGGGCGACCCGACTACGGTCGATCTAAACACCACTGTCCTCGACGGGCGGAAGGCCACCCTAGATGAGTTGATCTTCGCCTGCGATACCGCGCCCTTCCTGGCCGAGAAGCGACTGGTGATCGTCAACGACCTGGCGGTACGCTTCAAGGATCAGCGTGGTCGCACCACGACAGAGTCGGATTGGGACAATGCGTTCCTTCAGCGCCTCGAGGAGTACTTGAACCAATTGCCTGCGAGCACCCGGCTGGTGTTCGTGGAACGAAAAGCGATTAAGGAACGCAATCCCCTCCACAGATTTGCCTCCGTCAGCGAGCACGGCTACGTCCGGAAGTTCACTCCTCCAAAGGGGAGGGCCCTCGATCGCTGGATCGCCGACCGAGCACGAGAGAAGGGTGGGCAGATAGAAACGGGGGCCGTCAACCTGCTCGCCACCTTCGTGGGCAACGATCTCCGCCTCCTGGATCAGGAGATAGACAAACTGTTGACCTATGTCGGTGACGGGAAACTGATTACCCAGCGGGAGGTGGAACTCCTAGTCACGTACGTGCAAGAGGCCAACATCTTTCACATGGTAGATGCATTGGGAAAGAGGGACATGCGGCAGGCGATGAAGCTGCTGCACAAGCTGTTGGAGGATGGACAACACCCCCTCTACCTAGTGCACATGATTACCAGGCAGTTCAGAATACTGCTACAGATCAAGGATCTGCTGGCGAAGGGCACATCGGCGGCGGACATAAGGTCGCTCCTGGGCCTGCATCCTTTCGTGGTGGAGAAGATGATCAGGCAGGCGTCCAACTTCTCAGTCGGTCAATTAGAGGCGATCTATCACCGTTTGCTGGAGCTTGACACAGCCGTCAAGACAGGCCAGATGGAAGATCGGTTGGCACTCAACGTGTTCGTGACGGAGCTGCGGCGATGAGGCTACGTTGAGTGTCGGGGGATGTTCAGAGGCTTATGGGCGGCCGCTGGAGATGGAAATCGGTGCTTTGCTCATAGGCGTAGGCCACCCTCAGAACCATGCCCTCGGCAAAGGGCCGGCCCATTACCTGCAACCCCACAGGCAACCCCTCATGGAACCCACAAGGAACGGAGATGCAGGGCAACCCGGCCAGGTTGGCCGGGATTGTGTATAGGTCGGCTAGATACATCTCTAGAGGATCATCCACCTTCTCCCCGATGCCGAAGGCCACGATGGGCGAAGTGGGCCCGACCACGACATCCACCCCCGATTCGAAAGCGCGGTCCAAGTCCTCCTTGACAAGAGTGCGCACCTTCTGGGCCTTGAGGTAGTAGGCGTCATAGTATCCTGAACTCAAGGCATAGGTGCCAAGCATGATGCGCCGCTTGACCTCCCTGCCGAAGCCCCGCCCCCTGGCCTTGCTCTGAGCCTCGCGGATATTGCGTGCATCCGGAGCGAAAAACCCGTATTTCAGGCCATCATACCGTGCCAAGTTGGCGCTGGCCTCCGCCCAGGAGGTGAGGAAGTAGGTAGCGACCACGTACCGTTCGTGCGGCAGGGAGACGTCCCGAACCTCCGCCCCCAGGTCGGCCAGCTTCTGGATGGCGTCCCTCACTCGCTCCTCAACCCCCTGGTCCAGACCGGCTGCGAAGTACTCCATGGGTACGCCCACCACCACGCCGGCAAGACTCTCCTCCAAGAAGGAGGTGTAATCGGGCGTGGGCTCATTGGCCGAGGTCGAATCCAGGGGATCGTGGAACGCTATGGCGTTCATCACCAGGGCGCAATCGGTCACATCTTTGGTGATTGGACCGATCTGGTCCAGCGACGAAGCGAAGGCTATCAAGCCATACCTGGACACGCGCCCGTACGTGGGTTTCATGCCTACAACGCCACATAGTCCAGCCGGCTGACGCACCGACCCCCCGGTGTCAGAGCCGAGGGCGAATAGCGTTTCGTTGGCCAACACCGCGGCGGCTGCCCCACCGCTCGAGCCACCGGGAACGCGGGAGGCATCCCACGGGTTGTGGGAGGGAAAGAAGGCCGAATACTCCGTAGAGGAACCCATGGCAAACTCGTCCATGTTGGCCTTGCCTACCTGTACGACTCCCTCCTTACGGAGCCTCTCCACCACTGTGGCGTCATATGGGGGAACGAAATTCTCAAGTATTCTAGACCCACAGGTGGTCAGCACGCCCTTGGCACAGATGTTGTCCTTGATAGCCACGGGGATACCTGTGAGAGGCCCGATGTCGCCAGCCGCGATTAGCTTGTCGGCCCGCCTGGCCTGCTCCAGGGCTATCTGTGGCGTGGTTGTGATGAAGGCCCTGACCTCAGGGTCGCACTGCTCCATCTTCGCCAACACGGATTCTGTAAGTCCTACGGAAGAGATCTCGCGGCGACGAAGCAGATCATGGGCTTCGTGAATCGTCAACCGATGGAGGGTCACCGCTCCCCCTTACGAAAAATGGCGTGGACACGGAAGAAGCCATCCTGAGTTCGAGGGGCGTTGGACAGAATATCCTCACTGGGCAAAGACGGCCTGGATTCGTCTTCGCGCAGCACATCGCCTTTGACGACTACGTGGGCAGTGGGGAGAACGTCGGTGGTATCCAGTTCGTTCAGTTGCTCGACATACTCTAGAATCTGCGAGAGGTCAGTCTCGAGTTGGGTGATCTCCCCCTCGCTTAGCTCCAACCTTGCTAGGTCGGCGATGTGTTCTACCTCGGCGCGGCTGATCTTCATTGGCCTGAGTCCTGCCCGTGCCTCCCATGGATCGGCGACTGCGGAGGAACTAGGAGTCTTCCTTAGGCAGGATGACTACCTTGCGCCGGCCACCCTCGCCCGTGCTCTCCGTCCTTACCGATTCGTAGTCGCGCAAGGCAATGTGCACAATGCGCCGCTCGTGGGCCGGCATCGGCTCCAAGGCCACGGGCCTTTCTTCGGTCATCACCCTCTTGGCCACTCTCTCGGCTAACTCCGTGAGTATCGTCTGTCGCCGCCTCTTGTATCCGCCCACATCAACGACGACATTCACCCAGTGTTGGAGCTTGCGACTGACGATCAGACGGGTGATGTATTGCAGATCTCTCAGGGTCTCCCCCTGCCGTCCGATGAGGATGCCTAGGTCGTCCCCTTCGACGTCCAAGACTACGGGAAGTGATTCATCCCCGGAAGGCTCTTGCACAACCACCTCGGCCTGGACTCCCATATGATGCAGAAGATTGCGCAGCACCTCAAGGGCGATTTCCGCCACGTCCGCCCCAACAGGAGCAGGTTCCTCGAACTCTACCAACCGCTCGCGCAGCTCGTCAGGTTCCAACAGAGTGGCCCGCACCTTGGCCTCGACACCCCCTAGCCCCAACAGACCGCGCCTACCCTCGGCTAGAACCTCGGTCTCTACCTGATCCCTGTCGACGCCAAGCTCCTCCAGGGCCTTCTCAATGGCCTCATCAACACTGCTTCCAGAGGCTTCAACGCTTCTTCCTTCTTCTTCCATCTTTCCCGGTTTCCTCTCGCTTGGGAAGCCCTGGTATGCCCTTGGGCAGGACTTGAGTGACATCTCCCCAGCCGGTCGTGAGGCCTGTCTGCACGATCTGTATTACCCCTGACGCAATCCAGTATACCGCCAATCCCGAGGCGACCTGCAAAGTGATGAAGCCGAACATGATGGGCATCATGGTCTGCATGGATCTATTCATCTGGGCCTGCGAGGGGTCCACAGCGGGCTGAGCAGTCAGTTTCTGCTGCAGCCAGAAGGTCGCCACCACCAACACCGGTAACACGTAGAAGGGATCAGGAAGCCCCAAGTCTAACCACAAGAACTGGCTATTCAATGGTAAGGAACGGGTCGCTATGGCGTGCATGGTAGGGATGGAATGGTACAGCCGCTGAGATAGCACTACGAATTGCTCCGGAGTGCTTCCCAGGGCTTGATAAATGGACTGGTAGAGCCCTATCCAGATAGGCATCTGGATCAACATAGGCAGGCAACCCATCATGGGATTGACGCCATGCTTCCGGTAGAGCTCCATGGTTGCCGCCGACAGCTTCTCTCGATCCTTCGCGTGTTTCTTCTGCAGCTTCTGAATCTCAGGCTGCAGTTCCTGCATCGCCTTCATGGACCTTATCTGTTTTTGGGTAATAGGCAAGCCTATAAGGCGCACTAGAATGGTCAGGCCGATGATGGCCAGGACAAAATTGTTGAAGAGTAGACTATAGAGCAGCAGCAGCACATTCAGCATGGGCTCCATAATCACTAGATTCCATATTTCGCCTATTCCGGGCATTCAACACCCTCCTGTCATTGCCGCTCGTCTGGCTCTAGCTCCCATCTCAGCTCCCCCGTCGCAGCATCAAGCGCGTACAGTTTACCGTCATCAGCATTTACGTAGACCAGGCCACTCGCCACCGCAGGGGAGGCCAACACCTTCAAGCTCCCTTCCTGGGGGTAGTGCCAGACCTGACTGCCCGTCTCGGCCTCTAGGGCATATGCACCTGCGCTGTTTGCCGTCAAATAGATAACCCCCTCAGTTATCACCGGGGAAGCAGTGATCATGTCGTCCGCCTCGAACTCCCATTTCAACGCACCGTTGCTGGCGTCCAAAGCGTATAGTGAGTGGTCGAGGGAAGGCACATAGAGTACATCCTCATGCAGCACCGGTCTGTCCCAAACCCAGTTCCCGGTCGAAAACCTCCACTTCTCCTGGCCATTCTCGGCGTTCAGAGCATACACATTGTTGTCTAGAGCTCCAAAGTACACTGTATCTTCATACACGTGAGGGGTGCAGTACACGGCTCCGTCAGCAGCGAAGGTCCACTTT
>JAUWYD010000095.1 GCA_030616025.1 Chloroflexota bacterium | reverse complement strand
GAGATAGCTGGAGAAGGAGTTAGCCTGGATGAAGTGGTCAGGTTGGTCAGGGCCATGATACCCCATGTCTATCTAGTGTTCTTTGTTGAGAGCCTCGAGTACCTGGAACGAGGAGAGCGTATCGGCAGGGCTGAGGCCCTCCTGGGCACAATGCTGAGCATAAAACCCTTGCTCATCATCGAGGATGGAGAGATACTACCCTTGGAAAAGGTCCGGACGAGGAGTAGCGGTCTAGACAGGCTCTACGAGTTCGTCACAGAGTTTCCCCACCTGGAGAAGATAGCGCTTCTCAAAGGTGCCAATGCCGTAACTCCGGCTGAACTCGTCGATAGGCTGCGACTCGCATATCCGGGAATAGATCTGGATGTCATTACCTATGGCCCGGTCCTGGCCACTCACCTGGGGCCCGAGGCTATCGGCATCTTCGTATATGAGGGCCTGTGATCATGGGCCCCGGACAACACTGCGCACGGTGAACTCCATGTTGCCACCTTTCGACAAGCTAGAAAAGATAGTGCTTCTGGAAAAGAGCCTAGGGTACACGGACAAGGCCGTGATTGGTGGTCTCGGGAAGTTCGCCGAGTTATGGCATGAGGAAGCCAGGCAAACAACTGACGATCCTCTCCTGATCCGGCTAGTCGATGAGACGGCCGCCTTGCTTGGAAAGTACTCTGAGGAGAGCGCCGAGAGACGCCAAGAGATGGTGGATGAGATCTTGCGCGAATGGGGAACGGCCGATCGCAAGACAGTGCCGCAGCCTGTACCAGCCGACAGCGCAGTCTCTCAGCCCTCCAAGAGCGAACCTTCGGAGGAGAGAACAACCCTTGCTTCACCAGTCCGTGAGCTGCATGGGCTCAGTGATACCTACGCCAAGCGCTTGAGCCGCCTGGGCGTTACTAACATTCGAGACCTCCTCTATCTCTTCCCCCACCGATACGATGATTTCAGTTCACTAAAGACCATAGACAAGCTAGAGTACGGTGAAGAGGTAACTATCGTTGGCACGGTCCGAGAAACAAGCCAGCGCACAAGCAGACGGGGTCAGTCTCTCGTAACCAGTACCATATCGGATGGCACGGCAGTAGTGCAGGCAACCTGGTTCAACCAACCCTACCTGGTCAAGAGGCTGAGGCCAGGAAAGCAAATCGTCATCAGCGGCAAGGTTGATGAGTATCTTGGCCGCCTTACGTTCTCGTCCCCGACGTGGGAACCGCTGGACGAAGAGCTCATTCACACCGGACGATTGGTACCTGTCTACCCCCTGACGAAAGGCATTGCCGCCCGGTGGTTGCGCCGGTTGATGAAACGGACTACAGACTACTGGGCTCTGCGCCTGCCTGATCATCTGCCTCTGCCAATACGGGAAAAGATGAACCTCCTGAGCCTGGAGTCGGCCATCCAGCAGATTCACTTCCCCGATAGCTGGGAAATGGTCGAACAGGCCCGTCGCCGCCTGGCCTTTGACGAATTACTGATGATTCAGCTGGGGGTTTTGAACCAGAGGCATGAGTGGCGGAAGAGGTCAGGACAGCCCGTGCAGATCGACGGATCTCTCCTACGAACTTTCGTCGAATCATTGCCCTTCGCTCTGACCCCAGCTCAAGAGAGGGTCTTGTCGGAGATCCTGGACGATCTCCAAGAACCCGAGCCAATGAGTCGTCTTCTCCAAGGCGACGTCGGTTCCGGCAAGACCGTAGTGGCGGCAGCGGCGCTGCTCATGACTGCGGCCAGCGACATGCAAACGGTCATGATGGCGCCCACGGAGATCCTGGCTGAGCAGCATTACGTCAGCCTGGACAAGCTCTGGGGCGAGCTGTGGCTCCCCGGCCTGACGAAACTGACCTCCCACCTTCGCCTGCTGACTGGGAGTGTCAAGCAGTCTGACAAGCAGAGCATCTATGATGAAATCGCCTCAGGAGAAGCGAGAATCATCATCGGCACACACGCCTTGATTCAAGAAGATCTCGACTTCAAGAACCTCGGATTGGCGGTCATTGACGAGCAGCACCGCTTCGGCGTGACTCAAAGAGCATCTCTGCGTCAGAAGGGACACAATCCCCACGTCTTGGTGATGAGTGCGACGCCCATTCCGCGGACTCTCGCCTTGACCATCTATGGTGACCTGGACATTTCAACTATTGATGAGCTTCCCCCCGGCCGCAAGGAGATCGTCACCCACTGGATGAAGCCTCGGGAGAGAGAGCGGGCCTACAACTTCCTCCGCACCCGGGTGAAGGAATCCGAACAGGCTTTTGTCATCTGTCCGCTAATTGAGGAAAGCGAGAAGATAGAGGCCAAGGCAGCCGTAGAAGAACACCGTCGCCTGCAGGAGGAGGTGTTCCCAGACCTGCGGTTAGGCCTCCTCCACGGCCGGATGCCGGCAGACGAAAAAGAAGCGGTGATGAGAGACTTCTATCAGGGTACACTGGACATCCTCGTCTGCACGCCAGTAGTCGAAGTGGGAATAGATGTCCCGAACGCCACGGTGATGCTCATAGAGGGTGCGGACCGCTTTGGGCTGGCCCAGCTACACCAGTTCCGAGGCCGGGTGGGGAGAGGGGAACAGCAGTCATATTGCCTTCTTCTGGCAGACTCCCCAAGTGACCTGGGGGAGCAACGGCTACAGATAATCGAAAGCACGCAGGACGGTTTCAAGCTGGCCGACGAGGACTTGGCGATGCGAGGGCCAGGCGAGTTCTTTGGCACACGGCAGAGCGGTCTGCCAGACCTCAAAGTAGCCCGCTTGAGTGATGTGAGCGTTCTTGAAGAAGCGCGCGCAGTCGCCAAGGAGATCTGGCAGGAGGATCCAGATTTGAAACTCCCCCAGAACCGGCTACTGGCTCGTCGAGTTCGGGAATTCTGGCACAGAGGAGAGAGTGACCTGAGTTGAGGACAGGTCTTGGGATTTTCCACATCCTAGCGAATGTGCTATAATAGTGGGGCTGCATACAAACATGATGTATCACGGAGGTATTGTCTGAATGAGGACGGCCATCTTCCCCGGCACATTTGACCCCATCACCAATGGGCATCTTGACATCGCCGGGAGAGCGGCCACTCTTTTCGATCACCTTGTCGTGGCCGTCTACGCCCACCCGATCAAGACTCTGCTCTTCTCTGCCGCAGAACGGTTGGAGCTAGCCGAGAAGGCGTTCGAAGGTTGGTCGAACGTTTCCGTCGAGACCTATGACGGGCTGACGGTGGACTTTGCAAAGGGGAAGGGTGCCAAAGCGATAATACGAGGCTTGAGAGTTGTAGGAGACTTCGAGTTCGAATTCCAGATGGCCTTGATGAACCGGACGCTGGCTCCAGAAATCGAATCGGTTTGTTTGCTGACGACCAAGGAGTACTACTTCCTCAGCTCCAGCATCGTCAAAGAAGTGGCGAAGCTGAACGGGAACATCAACGAACTTGTCCCGGCCCACGTTGTCACCGCTCTCAGCAACAAGATCGAAGAGCTCGGCGACGAGGTCATCGATAGAATCAAGATCACAACCATGCGCGACTGACGGCCAGTGGCACATCGCTATCGACGATAAGTCTGCGCGTTGCGGTTCTACAAGAACAGGGTCCTCGAGGGGGTGGTCAAGATAGATATCGCACATTTGATAGATCGATTGGAGAGGCTTCTGAACAAAAGCAGACGAATCCCCTTGACGTCCGGGGCCATTGTCAGTAGCGACGAATGCCTGGAGATCATCGATCAGATGCGCGTCACCATCCCCCAGGAGATTGCGAAAGCCCGGCGCATTGAAGAGGAGAGGGATAAGGTGCTTGCCCTGGCGCAGGATGAGGCCGAGAGGCTAATTGACCGGGCGCACAGCGAGGCCGAGCAAGTCCTGAATGAACGGGGGCTCTTGGAGGAGGCACACGAGCGATCGGCGGCGATAGTCGAGGAGGGCCGCCGACAGGCAGAGGAGACCATGAGAGGAGCCGACGAGTATGCGATCCGGGTTCTCGGGCAACTGGAGGACCAGTTGATCGCCGTCCAGACCACCATTCGAAACGGGCTCGAGATTCTCCAGCAGGAGGGAAGGAGGAGAAGGTTGACCACCGAGGCGGGTCTGGAGGACTTTGGCGCAGCGACTGAGGGTGACAGTCACGGAGAACCGGCCTCAGGCTCTTGACGCAGGTCTGGCGGCTGGTGACAGTAGCAGCATGGCGCAAGGTAAGCATCCCAACATGAAGATTAATGTCGCTCAATTACTCAAGGAACCAACAGGCGCAGTCCGGCGTGGGAATCTGTCGGAGGACATCCTGGGGATTGATGACGATCTGGAGATCAAGTCCCTGCTAACGGGCGCTCTGAAAATGATACGAACCGCAGACGGCATACTGGTCACAGCATCGCTACGGACGGCCTTGGGACTGCAATGCCGTCGGTGCCTGAAGCCGTTTTCCGCGCCCGTCGAATTGGACATTGAGGAAGAGTTCTATCCCAGAGTTGACATACTCACTGGTGCCAAAGCACCGGTGACGCAGACCGAAGAAGAGGCTACAATCATTGATGAACAGCATGTGTTGGATCTTGCCGAGGTAGTGCGTCAGGCCATCTTCGTGACCCTGCCGATGCATCCTCTGTGCACTGAAGAGTGCGCAGGTCTGTGCTCGCAATGTGGTCAGCATCTCAAGGACGGACGATGCGAGTGCACGACTGAAGTGGCGGACCCACGCTTTGAGATTCTGAAGCAACTTCAATGATCATGCTTCTTAAGGTTGAGTAACCACCAACACTAAAGGATTGGAGCGTATATTCCATGGGTGCCGTACCAAAAACAAGAATATCGAAGGCACGTCGGGGTGGCCGTCGGAGCCATGCGAGCCTGAAGACACCTCATCTGATAGTTTGCCCTCAGTGTCGCGAACCTCGGCTCCCTCATCATGTGTGTCCCTCATGCGGCCACTACAAGGGCGTGGAGGTCGTGAAGCCGGCATCGAAGTCAGAGTGAGCTACTTCTCTCCTTTATGACCGTGCCCGCAACACCCCCGTCCCCTGACATAGTCATGGTTGTCTCGGTGAGGATGATTAGGCGTGCAGCCACATGGAGGGAGCAGAACAGCCGAAATGCCGAATAGGTTGGCCTTGATCTTCCCCGGCCAAGGCTCGCAATACTTGGGCATGGGGCTCGACCTGTATCAGCAATACCCCGAAGCACGAACCGTCTTTGACGAAGCTGACAGGGCCCTTGGCATGAAGTTGTCGGAGCTGTGCTTCAAGGGACCCGAAAGCGAGCTACACGATACCTTCAACACCCAGCCGGCAATCCTCACTGTGAGCATGGCTGCGCTCCGGGCCCTGAAGGCAGTGCACCATCTTGGAGAGGTAGCCTTTGCTGCGGGGCACAGCCTCGGAGAGTACACTGCCCTCGTGGCCAGCGGTCAGATCTCCTTCGCCGACGCCGTGCGCCTGGTTCGAGAGCGCGGCCGACTGATGAAGCAAGCAGGCGAGCGCCAGCCTGGCGGGATGGCCGCCGTGTTGGGTCTGGCACCAGAAGCCGGGGATGAAGACTGTGAGCAGGCCAGGGAAGAAACCGACGCCATCGTGCAGG
>JAUWYD010000331.1 GCA_030616025.1 Chloroflexota bacterium | reverse complement strand
GGGGTTGGAGTGGGGGGAGAAGGCACAGGTAGCGCGGTGAGAAGATAGCCAATCGCCAAGCTTATCACGACGAGGATGCTCAGAATCAAGAACATGATCTGACCGGTGCGACCCTGACGCCGACGTTTCCGAGCCAATTCAGCCTCCTGTCATCTAGCTACGAGCTCATTGTATGGTATTTCGGGCCAAATTGCAAGGTCACGGCGTAGATTACTCGCCCTGGATTCTGGAGTCTACTACGAAGGCTTCCATTCAGAGTGGTGGTGAAGGGCACGGTTGTTGGTGCAAGAAGGACCTTCGCAGCTTGAATCACGTTCTTCTGGACGCTCCAGTCGGGGAACCAAGACTGATGAGCACCTGACCTGACCTGACCGCGTTTGACAATGCTCTGTCATCGTGGCATGATATGATGCCCATTTCACGAGGCCTGTTTGACTAGAGGGGTCACCCGAAGGGGTTTCACACAGTATGTCCACGTGACCGGTTGACCTCATAGAGAATGACACAGTGATTTCACACAATCCTCAGTTGACCGCCCTCGATGCTCTGGGCGCGCTGGTGGGCGAGCCGCTGGATCTGGAAGACGTCCTGAGTGCAGCCTTAGACAAGGTCTCGGAAGCATTGGACGTCGAAACCGCGTATATCTCCCTTCTCGATGATCAGACTCAAAAGCTGAATGTTGTGTCCTGCTGTGGGATCGGTGAGGGCTTCGTTTGCCAGGTGAGCGAGATCAGGTTGGGTGAAGGTCTCGCCGGACGTGTGGCCGAAGCTGGTCAGCCCTTGGTGGTGGAGGACACCGCAGCAGAGCCACAACTAGCCGAGAGCGCACTAGAAGTGGACAATGTCCGCAGCTTCGCAGGTGTCCCTCTCAGGTCGAGGGGCAGAGTGTTGGGCGTGATGGGCGTGGCCAGTCGTCAACCCCGGCGATTCAGTACTGACGATCTGGCATTCCTCCTAGCGATCGCTGGTCAGATAGGCGTAGCCGTTGAAAACGCGCTGCTTCATGAACGACTGAGTAGTTCCCAGTTCCGCCTGCGGGAGCGGGTCAAAGAACTCAGTATCCTGTATGAGGTCAGCCGAGAAGCTCTTTCGGCTTCGGATGTTGACTCCTTCCTTTCGTTTGTGGCTATGCGGCTGCCCGCCTCGATGCAGTTCCAGAAAGCAGTGGCTGTGGTTGTCTGCGCCGCAGAGGGGGATAGTTACTTGGCTTGCTCTGACAGCGTCGACATGTCCACTGCCGAGCAGCTATGCATAGTCCCCGGCGAAGGAACGCTGGGCAGGCTCTTGATCGACAAGGGGGTTCTCCTGGAGTACGAGCTCTCCAGACTAGATGACCACTGGACAGACTGCGATGTGGAATCCATTCTGGTGGTTCCCATAACTGTGAACGGCGAAGCCGTAGGCTCAATCGGCGTGTATTATCTGAGAGACAAGTGGCGGTTCCTGGAGGAAGAGAAAGATCTACTTCGGGGCATCTCCGAGCAGATTGCTCAGTTCATCACTGGTGATGCCATAGAGCGGGAGAACCGCCGGCGTGCGAGAGAGGTTTCGACCCTCTTCGAGGTTTCGAAGGCTCTGGTTTCGGTGGTTGACCTGGAGGGGTTGATGCCAGCCATTGAGGGCAAGCTGGCGGAGACTTTGCCACCGGTCGAAGCAGGAGCGCTCTTACTCTTCGATGAGGGAACTGGCATGCTCACCGTAGAGTCCAGCTTTGGCTATGACATGAGGCTGTTGCGCAAGACAAGGTTGCAGGTCGGCGAATCCATTTCCGGACGTGTCTATGAGTCTGGGAAGCCCCAAGTGTGGACCACGCCCGAGGAGGTGGCGTCGGCCATGGCCAACATGACTTCCCACAACCGCACGAACTTCCGGCGGGCGTCGGGAGGGTTGAATTGTCCCGAGAGTGCCATCGCGGTTCCGCTGGTCTACCGTCGAGGGAAGATCGGCGTCGTCACCATGGAGTCCCTGCGTAGTCGAGGCAGGCTCTCAAGCGCAGATCTTCCTTTCCTCCAAGCTCTGGCGGAACTGATAGTCATCAATGTAGATAGGATTCGACTATTGCAGCAAGCAGAGCAGACTAAGGCTATGGAGGAGGCCGACCGCTTGAAGTCGGAACTCATCGCCGCTCTTGCTCACGAGATGCGTACTCCATTGACTTCGATAATGGGCTACGCTTCCGCTCTGCTGCTCGAAGACGTTGAGTGGGACGAAGAGGCGAGAGCGAGGCAGTTGCAGATCATAGATGAAGAGGCCAGCGAACTGCAAGCGATGATCCAAGATCTTCTGGAATCT
>JAUWYD010000344.1 GCA_030616025.1 Chloroflexota bacterium | reverse complement strand
TTGACTTCGATAATGGGCTACGCTTCCGCTCTGCTGCTCGAAGACGTTGAGTGGGACGAAGAGGCGAGAGCGAGGCAGTTGCAGATCATAGATGAAGAGGCCAGCGAACTGCAAGCGATGATCCAAGATCTTCTGGAATCTTCGATCATTGACGCTGGCTTGCTGCAGATTGAGAAGGAACCCACGTTGATCCCTCGGGTGGTGGACGGACTCATCAAGGAGATGGCTCGCCGCACTGCGAGGCATCGGTTTGTGATTAGCTTTCCAGCTGAGTTTCCGATAGTGGCTGCCGACCCTCGCCGCATCGAACAAGTGCTGCGTAACCTGCTAGACAACGCCTTGAAGTACTCCCCTGATGGAGGATTAGTTGTAGTCAGGGGCCAGTTCGCCGGTGACGAGGTGATTGTGAGCGTAGCCGACAATGGTATTGGCATCGCCCCTGAACACCTGAACCGATTGTTCGAGAAGTTCTTCCGGGTGAAGTCGCCGTTGGCTCAGCAGGTGAGAGGCTCAGGTCTGGGGCTGCCGATATCGCGCACCGTTGTGGAGAGCCACGGAGGCAGGATTTGGGCAGAAAGCGAGCTGGGTAAGGGAACTACAATATATTTCTCCCTGCCCGTCTCGAGGCAGGGCGATGCCTCGGAACCAGATTGACGCCGGTCAATTTGAAGAACAATGTAAGGAGAAGAGGAGAATGACGGAAGAGTTGAACCCTTTTGACATCGCGCAACAGCAACTGGATGAAGCCGCCGAGATTCTGGAACTTGACCCGGGGATGCACGCCTTGCTCCGGGAACCAATGCGCGAACTACATGTCACCCTGCCTGTCAGGATGGACGACGGGTCCGTACAGGTCTTCAAGGGGTTTCGTGTTCAATACAACGATGCCCGGGGACCAACCAAGGGTGGCCTTCGGTTTCACCCTGAGGAAACCATAGATACCGTCAGGGCTCTTGCGGCCTGGATGACCTGGAAGACCGCAGTGGTGGACATCCCTCTGGGTGGCGGCAAGGGCGGCGTCGTCTGTAACCCCAAAGAGATGTCTCAAGGTGAACTGGAGAGGGTGAGTCGGGCCTACATTAGGCAGGTGGGCCGTATCCTGGGACCCGACCGGGACGTCCCAGCTCCCGATGTGTACACCAACCCCCAGATCATGGCCTGGATGATGGACGAGTTCTCGGCGATGCAGGGTCATGGTGTACCCGGCGTGATCACTGGAAAACCTCTTGCTCTGGGCGGGTCCGCCGGCAGGATGGACGCCACCGCCAGGGGAGGTATGTACTGCCTCCGTGAGGCGGCAAAGGTCCTGGGTATGGAGCTAAAGGGCGCCACCACTGCCATTCAGGGCTACGGCAACGCGGGCTACTATGCTCAGTTCCTTGGCGAGGAACTCCTGGGACTGAAGGTCCTCTGCGTGAGCGACTCCAAAGGGGCGATCCATTGCCAGGACAGCCTGGAGTGCGAGGAGGTGAAGGCGCAGAAGGACGACACCGGCACCTGTGTGGGCCTGGCTGACACTGACACCATCAGCAATGAGGAGCTTTTGGAGTTAGATGTTGATGTCCTGATCCCAGCCGCGCTCGAAAGCGTGATCACGGGCGAGAATGCTGACCGGATCAAGGCTAAGGTTGTGGTTGAGCTTGCGAATGGGCCCACAACTCCTGAGGCCGACGAGATCCTCTATAAGAATGGCGTGTACGTGATTCCCGACTTCCTGTGCAACGCTGGTGGAGTAGTTGTCTCCTATTTCGAGGGAGTGCAGAACGCCTACAACTTCTACTGGGAGCTCGAGGAAGTCCATGACAAGCTGGACAAGAAGATGACCGTTGCTTTTCACGCCGTTCATGAGACGGCCCAGGCCAAGAAGGTTCATAACCGGTTGGCGGCGTACTTGGTGGCAGTCGCCAGGGTGGCCGGGGCTGTGAAGCTGCGGGGTTGGGTGTGAACAAGCCCTGCCACGGAGCCAGATCTTCCATACCGACATCCTTGGTGGTAGATTGGTAGGCGATAGAATGGGAAGCGAAACTATTCTCGTGGTAGATGACGAACCACGTCTGGTGAGGCTCGTGCGTGAGATACTGTCTGCGGTGGGCTACGAAGTGCTGAGTGCGAGGGATGGCGAAGAGGCGCTAGAGACGCT
>JAUWYD010000112.1 GCA_030616025.1 Chloroflexota bacterium | reverse complement strand
AGGACGGTACAGGCTCAGGCTGAGGTCGTAGTGGCCGCTGGTCAGACCGGCGGGGAGCAGCAGACTCTGGAAACCACGAAACAGTTGTCCTTCTCCCCAGACGCTGGCGGGGTAGTCAGACTTGGTCAGCGGTCCCTCGATCGCAGCCCGTGTTTGCCCTTCACTGTCACTCAACAGGACGGAGGCGTGGTAGTCCTCCTCCAGGTCAGCCATCGCCTGCCAGAAGAGGGTCATCTCCACGGCATCACCGGGCTGGAAGGTCTCGCCCCGCACGGAGTATCCCAGGAAACGGATTCCAGGAGCGAAGTCAGTCTGGCGAGGGTGCTGAATGAACAGAGCTTCCTTGGGCGGTGAAGGGCTTGGAGCAAGGACCTCCACAGTCCCCAGTGCAACCTCCACCCCTCGGGGTGCCCCTTCCCGGTCCAGTATCTCCAACCACCGCCCGTCCCTGAGGCGGTACAGACCCAACCGAAGCTGGTAGAAACCCGGAGGCGTGCCAGCCGGGATCAGTAGCCCTTGATGATCAGACAGCTCGCTGCCCACCGGTTGCTCGTGGAAAGAACGGAGTCGTCCCACCGGCTCACTGTCCTGGCTCGCCCAGACCTGTCCCTCCTCATCAGTGAGGCGCAGGGCAATCTGATACTTGCCATCCAACTCGGCGTCCACCCTCCACCGCAAGTCCATGAGCACAGCGCCCCACGATGCCTCAACAGGGCCAGACGTCATGCTATGAGCCAGGAGAGAGACCTTGTCACCAAAGTTAATCTGTTGCGCACCTGGGTCCAGTTCCTCCACTCCTGCGTAGCAACTCAATCTTGTGCTGTCGGTGAACCACTGGCTCAGGATGGGATAATGCCTCTGGGAGAGGTAGCCTTCGGCATCGCTTTCGAGGATCCTGCCCAAAGCTTGGTGGGCGGGAAACCACAAGAAGCGGTGCTCGACCAACAGACTGTCCAGTCCCCGAGCCATGAGCGTGGGATCAGTGGCCCACTCTTCACTCGTGACGTCGGTTGGCTCTTTCGGAGTGAGATACAGTCGAGGAAGTTGGCCATCATAGTAGGCGTGAAAATAGCCAATCTGCCAGGGATGAACGGCTACGATCACGTCGTCAGGCCGAGCCAGGGCCTGCACTGTCTCAATCAGAGGACGGTAATCGTCCCCGGCATGGCGCTCACCACCGTAGAAGTCAACGAGGGAGGGGGCGCTGACCACAACCAAGAGCAGACAGACCGGCCACCATAGATGAAGTCGTTGCCAAAGCCAGCTCAATCCCAGAGCCACCAGGAGGTAGAAGGCCGGAGCCGAGAGGAGAAAAAGGCGCTGAATCCCTGGCGAGGTGAAAGGATAGCGGAGATTCACCAGATAGCCCAGAGAAAGGGGCAGCAAGAGATAGATGAGAGTGAAGGCAACGGCACGGGTGGGACGCCAGGTGCCGAAGTCGTGCTGTGAGCTGGACCTGACGTAGCCAACGATGCCCAGTACAATCAGGGCGATGAAGACGAGCGCTATCCACGATAGAAAAGCCCTGCCCTCGCTCAAATGCCCCGTGGAGAAGGCGAGCAAATGCTCCGTGATATAGGTGCGCAAGCCGACGGGTAGATCCCCTTCCTTCACCATCTTGGTACTCACGTACGCTACCAGCTTGCCACCGGAGTACAGGACCCAAGGTAGATAGGCCAGCACAAGTACGAATTGCGCTCCTAGCCATCTGACCAGAAGACCACTGTTCCGCCTGAGACCTACCAGGACGAACACGGTCTGCGAAACGGGGATGAAGACGGCGTAGTACTGGGTGTACATAGCCAAGGAGGTGATCACGATGTAGAACAGCCACTGGACTGGGGAAGCGGCCTCTTCCCTCTCCAGCAAGGATAGGAAGACGTAGATTGAGGCAAGCACGAGGAAGGCGACAAGGGCGTACATCCGGGCTTCCTGAGAGTAGTAGATATGAAAAGGGGCCAGCGTCATAGTCAGGGAAGCCATGATGCCCACCCTCACGTCGAACAGGCGCCTACCGATGAGAAAGATCAAAGGGACAGACAAGGTGCCAGCCAGGACAGAGAAGTGGCGAACCGCTGCAGCGCTGGAGCCGATGATGAGAATCCACAAGCGGAGAGCCAAATAGTAGAGGGGAGGGTGGATATCAATCGCAGTACGGGCGATCATCGTGGGAACGTCTGCGGTGGCGAAATACACGCTCCAACCCTCATCCCACCAGAGAGGCTGGAAATCTAGCCTGAGTGTGCGCAGGAGGAAGGCCAGAAACGTAAGCGCCAATAGCCAGATGAAGACCTTGATGTTCGACGACCCGCGGTACGAAGCCTCTGAGCAGCCCAACGACTTCACTGCTGACATCTTCAAACCTTCGACTATTATATCATATGCAATGGGCAAAACACACCGAGCCTCGTCTCGTGGACCATTATTGTCACCGTCTGTCGGATTTGAGCTTTGAGCCCGTTTGAGGTAGAATTCCACCGGACGATCAGAAACTGAGGTGATGGCCATGGAAGTAATCCTGTTGAAGGATGTGGAGAGAGTAGGACGGGCAGGGGAGGTCCGTGACGTTGCGCCAGGCTACGCGCGCAACTATCTCATTCCTCAAGGCCTGGCCACCCGCGTAACAATAGGGACGTTGAAACAGATGCAGCAACAGCGTCAGGCCGAAGCTAGGCGAGAAGAAGAACTTGAGGTCGAGGCAAGGGAATTCGCCGCAGAGCTTGAAGGGGTGACTCTGACCCTTTCCGCCAAGACCGGGGAGAAAGATCGTCTGTACGGCTCAATCACGAGCGGGGACATCGCAGCTGCCCTCGAAAGGGAGATCGGAAAAAGCGTCGACCGGCGCAAGATAGGTTTGGAGGAGCCAATTCGAGAGCTAGGCACCTACTCAGTCCCGTTCAAACTACTGTCAGACTTGGCGCCCACCATAACAGTTGACGTGGTGAGGCAAGAAGACCTTGCCGATGAAACGGAGGGCGGATAGCGATGAGAAGAGTCGACAAGGACTCGCCCGAATATGATCTCGTGAGGCAACTGTTGGAGAACATAAAATGCGTCGTGTGCTCAAGGGGGTATAGCGAGAACGACGTTGCCATCATGGGGCAGCAGGAGGATGTGTGGATACTGATGGTTTCTTGCCGTCACTGTGCCACGCAGGGAATCATCCTGGCTATGGTCAAGGAAGATGAGAAAGTGGAGGTGCTTACCGACTTGACGCCTGAGGAACTGGAGCGCGTGAAAGAGCTTCCTGCCGTCAGCACCGACGATGTCTTGGATGTGGTTCGGTTTCTACGCGATTTCGAGGGCGACTTTCGCGAGCTCTTCAAGGAGGACTTGAACGAGACCTGAACTCGTAGGCCGCGAAGACCGCACGAGGAGCCAATCATAAGGAGCCGCTGCCCCGCAGTCAGCGGCTCCTCTTGTTGTCGCTCGTCAGACCACCGTGCCCCTCTAGTAATCCTTGGAAAGCAGGTGACGGTTCCCAATGTGCACGTTGACCAGTCCTGCCTCCCTGGCAACTCGCTCACATTCCTCGGCATGGCGCACCGAAGTCCGCGGTAAGTCGGGCATAAAGAAGTGGGGGTGAAACCCGAGAAGTGAGTAGGGGATGTTTGGATCCAGGGAGGCGATGAATTCCGCCAACTGGCCCACCTCCTGGGAGTCCACGTACCCAGGCACCAAGAGGGTGCTGGCTATCACCAGAGGTGGCTCATGTCGTAGAGGGATGCGGGCCGCTGCCCGGGCGAGATTCTCCAGGGTTCGTTTGTTGGTCACACCCGTCAGCGCTCTGTGCAGATTGTCGTCGTAGGCCTTGAGATCGAACTTGATGCAGCCACCAGTCTCCAGCGAAAGGTCCACCGCCCTCTCCAGCAACCTAGGCCGCATCGAGCCGTTGGTTTCCCAGCAGACTCTCACCTCCCGCTTTGCGAGAATCTTGGACGTCGATAGAGCGTGAAGCGTCTGGGCCGCAGGGTCCCCCCCGAAGTAGCACACGCAGAACGTGCGCCGATTGGCTTTGTCAGCCAGCTCCTGCGCTGTCATGCTCTGATCCTTGGGCGACATCTGCCGATAATGCCAGTTCTGACAGAAGAGGCAGTTGAAAGTGCAGGCTCCGTAGAACACGGCCAGGTTGTTGTAGCCACGTTTCTCACTGCCTGCGCACACCCAGGCCCCAACGCAGTTGGTAGGCAGGGGATCATGGTACCAGTGCAGGATGCCCTTGGCGGGGGTCCCGGCCAGGTGGACCAGCTTGCCGTTGCGGTTGGTCCGCAGTCCACAGAACCCCCGATGCCCTTCAGCAATACCACACTCGTTGACACATAGTGGGCACAGAACTCCGTCAGAATCCCGTGGCGGCTCCGTCGGCAAATCGAACTCCCGGCGCGACGCCACCTGAAGCTGGCGGATGTGTGGCATCACCTGTTCGGGTTGTCGGCGGATGCAATCAACACAGGCAGCGAGGTTGTGGGACACCAGGGACGATTCCCCACATATCTGGCACTCACCTCTCGGTATTCCTGTCACGACACGCTCCTGGAGGCACGGCTTGTCACGAATTGCTTTATCGGCGCCCGCGTCAAGGCGATCTCACGCGCCAGGAGTGACACAGACGAGTATGAAAAGAGCCGCCTGCGGTCACAGACGGCTCTATCGAATCCACGCAGGTTGCGGAAGTCCTTACGGATAGGTGGTCTCTTCCTCCAACACCTCGCCTGTCCGGAGGAACCTCAGTAGATCCTCCTTCGCCTTGTCGAAGTGCGCGATCAGGGCGTCGTCAGTCTCCTTGATCATGCCGATGATGCGTCTCCCGCAAGCGGAGCAACCGAGAGAAGCTTTGTAGCTCCCGGGATTGCAGCGCAAACAGCCACATAGCCGTATCATCATCAAAGCGAAAGCCAAGGCATCTTCGTCGGTTTCCGGCAAGTCGGCCACACGCTCTACCAGACTCTGCCACTGCCCGTCCCCCACTTCCACGAGAGCCAAGACACTCTCATGTGGGAACAACAACTCAGCCCTGAAATACACAGTCTTCATTTGGGGCACTCACCTCTCATACGC
>JAUWYD010000201.1 GCA_030616025.1 Chloroflexota bacterium | reverse complement strand
ATAGTCATAGAAGCCACGGCTACCTCCGACAGCGAAGGTCTCTATGAGGTGAGCTACTTTCCAGCCCCAGCTGCCAAGCTGGAGATGCTGGACTACGAGGAGGGTGGCCGGCCCGTGTTTCGCAGGATCGGCGTGAGGTGCGAGGTGGACGAGGAGATGAGCCTGCCCAGGTCCCGTTTTAGCGCCTTGGAGACGCTCAAGCTGCTGGATCAGGATGAGAGGAGAGCAATACCATCGCTTTTGGCCGCTGGGTTCCAGCGAGTGGGCGAGAAGCTCTTGAGGGGGTTGGGAATAGTGTACCGGGCAAGCTTCACTGATCTTTTCGTGGCTGCCAACATCGAAAGACCGTTTCCGGGGACGGTTTTGCGTGGGATCTTCGAACAGCAGGCATACCCATGCTTCTATGTGGATGAGGATGGCTTCTACATTTATGACCCTAGTCGGAGCGAAGCGGAAGTGAACAAGGTTAGGTTGGCCTTGGAGGACGCTATCCTAGACGCAGGGAGCTTGACGGGTTAGGTGGGAGGTGCTGGTGGCGAAGTTGCTGCGTCCAGATATCAACACTAAGTTTCACGTAGACTATGACTTGTGGGCGGATCAGGGACGCGATGCGCGTGTGCTCATGCGCGAACAACTCTGTCCTGAGTGCAAGGCCAAGTTTGGGAGCGATGCAGACACTGGAGACATCGACTGGGTGGATCCCAGTACTGGCGAGGTGACTGTGGTCGACGGATTGAGATACTGCTTGCGTGAGTGCTGCAGCCAGCGGGAGGACTACATCACCCGCACGACACCTCTAGCCACGGCGATCTTTCGCGTCCTCATTGCCAATGGCAACACTCCTTTGTCAGCCGTGGAAATCCACGAGAAGATCGGCAGAAGTGGTCCACAAACGCTGCTACGGATTCTGCGGGGGCATCAATTGCGAGCGCGCTACGGGATAAGGCCGATACTGGGATGGTAGGCGGCATTTTGGATGAGGAGCCGGCGGATATTGTGGGCTATGGTTCACGAAGCGGCTCCGTTTTTGCTGTGTGGCTGGATGAAGATGCCTTCGGGGATGGAGATGCCGAGCATCTCCATCCTGTCAAGGAAGTGAGGCTTAATGCCCGTGGGGCGCAGTACGCCACGCGATGCCGTTTCCTTGAGCCCCAAGTTCTGCCGGACAAAGATATCGCGCAGGGCGGGAGCATCCCTCTCTATCTCGCCCACTTCGGTAAGGCTTACAATCGTGGGGACCCCATCTCGCGCTTTCCCTAGTTGAATGACCAGGTGAAGTGAAGTGGAGAGGATCCTCCGTATCATGTCAGCGCCCAGCTCCGCCCCGTGAACCAGGACCCAATCCTCAAGCCTATCTAGGGCATCCTCGGGGGATTCAGCGATTATGGAAAACCAGACGCCGTCCATTGCCAGGAGTAGCTTGAGCAGCGCTACCGCCTCTGAGCCGTCCACTCCGTCGAGGAGCAGACCCTGGGGATGCATCTTCGGCGCCAGGGTGAGCAGGTAATCGCGGGGGATTCTGTGCTTTCCTTGGTCTGGGTGCAGGTTGGCCCTGAGAGTGGTAATCCCTTTGCATTCCAGGGATGGTTCGTCGGGATTCTGGATAGCCAGGATTTGTCCATCACTACTTATTAGGTCGACTAGCGTGTGCAGCAGCATCCGCTTGCCGCTTCTTGGCGGGCCAGCTATGGCCAGATTCAGCCTGGCCAGAATGCAGACTCTGAGGAACTCCAGGACCTCGGTGGTGAAGATGCCTTGTCGAACGAGTTCTTCGGCCATGCCTACCGTGTTTCCAGTGGATTGCCGCTCGAATGAACTGCCTACGGCTGTCTTCGCCAGGATTGTACCATAGCTCCATACGAGATGCAATGACAAGGGATCCCGCTGTAGCCCGTCTTCCGCTTGTTTGCCGGTGGGTTCGACTGGAGATAGCTGGCTATGAATGATGCCCGGCGGGCGCAGTTGGCGCGAGCAGCCACCACCGTCATGGTGGCTTACGTCATAAGCCGAATCCTGGGACTAGGCCGAGAGATGATCATCGGCAACCAGTTCGGCACCACTCGAGAGTTGGATGCCTATCTGGCTGCCTTCCGCGTTCCGGATCTCATTTTCCAGCTGATTGCAGGTGGCGCTCTGGCTTCAGCCTTCATCCCCACTTTCACCAGCTATCTGGCCCACGAGGATGAACGACAGGCCTGGCGTCTGGCTAGCTCACTCTTGAACATCGTAGCTATGGTCCTCACCGTGTCGGCGATTCTAGCCGTCGTCCTTGCTCCGCACCTAGTGGCTCGTGTGGTGGTGCCAAGCTTCACTCCGGAGGAACAGGCACTTACTGTGCGCCTGATGCGCTTGATGCTAGTCTCCCCCATAATCTTCGGCATCAGCGGTATTGTGATGGGCATCTTGAACTCCTTTCAGCATTTCTTGCTGCCTGCCTTGGCACCAGCGGTCTACAACCTGTCTATCATCGGTGGCGCCATATTCCTGGCTCCTGCTTTCGGCATCTACGGGCTCGCTGTGGGCGTGGTTGCTGGCTCTCTCCTCCACCTCCTCATTCAGATACCCGAGTTGCGCCGCAAGGGTATGAGCTACCGACCGGTGCTTGACATAAGGCACCCCGGCGTACGAGAAGTGGGTCGGCTGATGCTTCCACGGATGTTGGGGCTGGCGACAGTGCAGATCAACTTCCTGGTGAGCACTTTCCTAGCCTCCGGACTGGCTGACGGAAGTCTCGCAGCCCTCAATTATGGCTGGATGTTGATGCTGCTGCCCCAGGGGATATTCGCGCTGGCTATAGCCACGGCAGCATTTCCCACCTTCTCGGAGTTGGCTGCCAGAGGGGACTTGCAGGAGCTAAGGGGCGCTCTGTCAGAGACGCTACGCCTGATCCTCTACCTCACTATTCCTGCTAGCGTGGGGTTGATTGTGTTGCGCGAGCCACTGATCCAGCTACTGCTCCAGCGAGGCCGCTTCGATCCTGGGTCGACCCAATCCGTAGCCTGGGCGCTGCAGTTCTACGGGGTTGGGCTTATCGCGCACTCTGCCCTGGAGATTATCACGAGGGCCTTTTACTCTTTGCATGACACTCGGACGCCTGTGGCGATTGGTGTGGGCGCGATGGCGCTTAACATAATCCTGAGCGTGCTGTTGATCCGACCATTGCTTCACGGTGGGCTAGCTCTAGCGAACTCGTTGGCCACCATCGTGGAGACGGTGGTTCTGTTGGCCATTCTCCGGGGACGGCTCAGGGGTATTGACGGTCGAGCGTTGTTGTTGTCGGTGGGCAAGACCGCGCTGGCGGCGACGGTCATGGGTTTTGGCGCGCACTGGTTTGACGCGTGGGCGCGGGGCAGTCACATCCTCCTGCGTGGGGGCGGGGCAATTGTACTGGGAGGAATCCTGTTCTTGACGGCCTCGCTCGTGCTGCGTTCAGAGGAGATTGGGGCTCTCAAGAGAATACTGGGAAGGCAGGCAGTGAGGGCGTGTTGAACTTGAGAAGCACGCGTAACGATCAGTGCTGACAGAGATCCCGTCTACCCAGCCAGAGGGCTTTCGCGCCCAAACTCTCTTGGCGTTCGCGAGACGGAAGGCTTCGTTGGGCATGGTTACGAACGCAGCAGCGCCTGAAGGATAAGCGTCGCTGCCGCCTTGTCCAGCGGCTCGTTGTTGTTGCCACACTTCGGGCTGTGGATGCACGAGGGACAACCTTCCTCACA
>JAUWYD010000342.1 GCA_030616025.1 Chloroflexota bacterium | reverse complement strand
CTGGGTCCGGTGGATAGGATAGTAACCTACCACGATCCTTGTGACCTGGGTCGCAAGAGTGGGGTGTACGATGCTCCGCGGGCCATCCTCAATAGCATTCCGGAGCTTGAGTTCAGGGAGATGGCCAGCTATGGTCAGGACGCTATGTGTTGCGGTGGCGGAGGCGACGTTGAGATCTCGGACCGGGAGGTGACGGGCCAGGTTGGCGCGCTGCGTATGGAGCAGGCTCAGGAGACGGGGGCTGCGGCGGTTGTTTCCGCCTGCCAGCAGTGCAAGCGCACGTTACTGACTGGTGCCCGACAAGCCAAGATCAGGATGAGGGCCGTGGACATAAGCGAACTGGTGCTGGAATCGATGTGCAACGTCGAGAGTCGATGTTCTGGAGATGGAAACTCATGACTGATAGACCAAGAAGGATAGGAGTCTTCGTTTGTCACTGCGGGACCAATATCGCTGACAAAGTGGATGTGGAAGCGGTCGCGGAATACGCCGCGGGGCTCCCCGGGGTGGTGGCTACTCAGACTTACCAGTACATGTGTTCCGACCCTGGACAGGACTTGCTGAAGCAGGAGATTGGGGAGTCACGGCTAAACAGAGTAGTGGTTGCTTCCTGCTCCCCTTTGATGCACGAGATCACCTTCCGGCGAGCATGTGAGGAAGCGGGGCTGAACGCCTTCAACTTCCAGATGGCCAACATCAGAGAACATGTTTCCTGGGTAACGGAAGACCCGGATGAGGCCACGGAGAGGGCTAAACGGGCGGTGGCCTCTGCGGTCTACCGGGTGGCCCACCATGAGCCGTTGCACGTCAAGGAGGTTCCCGTTCAGCCCGCCGCTCTCATAGTAGGCGGAGGCATCGCTGGCATCGACGCCGCTCTGCGTATTGCCGACTCGGGTAAGAAAGTGTACCTGGTAGAAAGGGAACCCAGCATCGGCGGCTACATGGCACAGCTCTACAAGACCTTCCCCACCTTGGACTGTTCCGCTTGAATACTGACGCCGAAGATGGTGTCCGTGGGACAGCACGAAAACATAGAGATTCTCAGCTACAGCGAGGTGGAAGAAGTCGCCGGCTACGTGGGGAACTTCAAAGTCAACGTTCGCAGGAAGGCTCGCTATGTGAACCAAGATGTGTGTACCGGGTGTGGCCTGTGTCAGGAGAAGTGCCCCGCAAAGAAGATACCCAGCGAGTTCGACGGCGGCTTGGGGATGAGGACGGCGATATACTTTCCGTTTGCCCAGGCGATACCCAGAGTTCCGGCAATCGACAGGGAGAACTGTCGGTATTTCCAGACCGGCAAATGCCGTGTGTGCGAGAAACTCTGCCCCACCGGCGCGGTTGATTTTGAGCAGGAAGACGAAATCGCGGAGTTGGAGGTGGGAACCATCATCGTGACCACTGGCTTCGACGTCTTCGATTGCTCTCGCACTACACAGTACGGCTACGATAGATATGAGAATGTCCTGAGCAGCCTGCAGTTCGAGCGGCTTGTGGATGCGAGCGGGCCTACACGCGGAAAGATAGTGCTGAAGGACGGGCGTGAGCCGGAGAGTGTGGCCATCCTGCACTGCATCGGCAGCCGCGACAAGAACTATAACAGGTATTGCTCGCGGATCTGCTGCATGTATTCCCTCAAGCTCGCTCATCTTGTCAAGGATACGACCGGCGCGCAGGTCTACCAGTTCTACATTGACATGCGTACGGGCGGCAAGGGATATGAGGAGTTCTACGAGCGGGTGCAACAGGAAGGAGTGATCTTTATCCGGGGTAGGCCGGCCGAGATAGTACCACGTGGTGGCCGATTGTTGGTCAAGGCGGAGGATGCCAATCTCGGTCGCCTGGTACAGATTCCGGTGGATATGGTCATCCTGAGCGCGGGTCTGGAACCGCGGCATGACGCTGCGGAGGTGGCTCGCCTTTTCGGCCTCAGTCGCAGCGCGGACGGCTTCTTCTTGGAGAAGCACCCGAAACTTGGCCCAGTTGAAACCGCTTCCAATGGCGTTTTCATTGCTGGCGCCTGCCAGGGTCCCAAAGACATACCCGATACGGTCGCTCAGGCGGGTGCGGCGGCGGCGGCAGCTATGGCCATGATGGACAGGGGCAAGGTGACTCTGGAGCCCTCCATCGCCCAGATAGATGTGGGACTTTGCACCGGTTGTGGCGAGTG
>JAUWYD010000289.1 GCA_030616025.1 Chloroflexota bacterium | reverse complement strand
CGTTCCGCGACGATTCGGGAAACGGCGCCTATCTGGTCGTTGATGCCGTACATCATGCTTGCCACGGTCCCATTGATGTCCAACAGAGCAGGTGCGACTTCTTGACCATTTCTGGGTACAAGCTGTTCGGTCCTGTCCTGGGGGTGCTGTGGACGAAGAGGGAACACATGGAACGACTTGATCCCTATTGCGTCCCCCCAAACCCCAACAGCTTTGAACAGGGCACTCAGAACAACGCTGCGCTGGGAGCGATGCAGGGTGCGCTTCGTTATCTGTTGACCCTTGGCAACCACCTAGCTCCGTTCTGTCGTGACGACCTTCAGGAGTATCGGGATCCCGAGACCCGACTGTTCAAGATCGCCATGACGACGATTGAGCAGTACGAACGAGAGTTGACTAGGGAGGTGTTGCGCCAATTCGAGGCCTTCCCGAAGGACAGGTTTCGCCACTATGGTCTCAGGACTGCGCAAGATGGCGTTTGGACAAGGCATCCTACTTTCTGCTTTGAAATCGCCAACAAGACAGGGGCTCAGGTGAAGCAACTTTGTTGGCAACTGGGCAAGATCGAGGTTGCCAAAGGCGATATCTTCTCGGCCATGGTCAACCGTCACCTGGACAGGGAAGAGGTGGTCACCCGTGCTAGCTTCGCTCACTATGATGACCTGCGCACAGTTCATGCTCTGACCTCGACTCTGGACAGCATACTCGCTTTGTAGCGACAGCCATTGGACCAAACTAAGGGAGAGAATGTCGCGGACCGAAACACCTATACAGGCAACACCGAACGAGTCACGAACTTGGAGCAAGCGGAACGGACGAATCGAGGGTGTCCAGAGCATCGGACGGCCCAGGGTACTTCGGTTGGTCACGACTGAGTCTGTAGCAGGTTACGACAAGGCGGTACGCGGAGAAGGAACGTGCAAGTAAGACTAGCATACGGCAAAGAGGGATTATGGGTAGAGCTCCCTGATCGGAACGTGACGATTGTGGAGTCAATGTACGTGCCAGGTCTATCCCACGAAGAAGAGGCAATTCGCACGGCGCTACGCGCCCCACGGGGCACGCGACGCTTGCGTGACCTTGTGGGGAGTGACGACACAGTTGCCATTGTCTTCAGCGACATCACGCGCCCTCAGCCCCGCGGGCGGATGCTGGGGGTGCTGCTGGAAGAGCTCTCTCACGTTCGGGGTGAGCAGATCGTACTGATCAACGCCCTCGGCACACATCGCCCCAATACCGAGGACGAGCTAGTGGAAATGCTTGGCCCCAGCATAGTGGCGAAATACCGCATAGCCCAGCACGATGCCTGGGATCAGGAGAACATGGTCCATGTCGGACGGAGCTCCTTCGGTCACGAGGCGTTCGTAAACGGGGAGTACATGCGGTCCAGCGTCAGGATTTTGACGGGGTTCATCGAGCCACACCTGTTCGCTGGTTTCTCCGGCGGACCCAAGGCGATCCTTCCCGGCGTCGCAGATGCACGTACCGTGGAAGCGAATCATGGCGCCAGGATGATCGGGAACGCCCGCGCGACCTGGGTAGTGACCGATGGGAACCCAATCTGGGAGGAGATGCGCGAAGTGGCGCTGATGACGTCTCCGACATTCATGCTGAACGTGGCACAGAACCGGGACAGACAGATCACGGGTGTTTTTGCGGGCGAGTTGTTGGAGGCGCATGAGGCGGGCACTGAGTTCGTCGCCTCCACCGCGAGGGTGGCGGTCCCCGCACTCTTTGATATCGTAGTCACGAGCAGTTCAGGGTACCCCCTGGATCTGAATCTATATCAGTCGGTGAAGGGTATCTCAGTTGCGGCGCAGGTGGTCAAACCCGGCGGCAGCATCGTGGTTGCTACTGAGTGTCGGGACGGTCTACCGGACTATGGCGGATATGCCGAGTTACTGGGAATGGCTTCCACTCCAGAGGAACTGCTGGCGCTGATCCACTCGCCCGGGTTTGCCCAGCAGGATCAGTGGGATGTGCAGATCCAGGCGCAGGTGCTGATGAAAGCCAGCGTCTACGTGAAGAGCTCACATCTGGATCCAGAGGCGGTGCGCCAGGCGATGCTCAAGCCCTGTGCGTCGGTAGAGGACACGGTGGCAATGCTCATTGAGCAGTATGGGCCGGACGCAAGTATCTGTGTGCTCCCTGAAGGGCCGATGGCAATTCCATGCGTAGCGGAGGACATCACAGCCGGAAGCTAGTCGCTTGCGACGCAAACCGGGCTCTGCCTTTCGAGTAAGACTATACCATTGAGGCAAGTGATTTGAGAGGCTCGTCTTGGAGGGCGATAGCCCAGGGACAGAGCGACTGGAAGCCGCCCTTACGATGAGGAGCTGGATGTCAGTCCAGTCGTCATAGGCTGGAGACCTGGTGCGAGACTACTCAATGCACAGTAGAGAATCATTACGTCGCTAGGGAGGTGTAATCCAATGGCTTGTAGCATTTCTGATGTTCGTGCGCGAGAGGTGATAGACTGCCGGGGCTTTCCCACGGTTGAAGTGGACGTTTGTGTCGATGGAGAGCTAGCTGGGAGGACCGCTGTTCCGGCAGGACGGTCGACCGGAAAGCGCGAGGCTGTCGAGGTGCGGGACGGTGGCGAGCGCTGGGGTGGGCAGGGCACAACTGCCGCTGTCAGGAACGTGGTAGAGATCATCAGGCCGGCCATCATCGGATGTGACCCCCGCGATCAGCGCGCGGCAGATGCCCTGCTGTGCGAGTTGGATGGCACCGCGAACAAGTCCAAACTTGGGTCCAACGCCATCGCCGGCGTGTCTCTGAGCGTGGCGAAGGCAGCAGCC
>JAUWYD010000358.1 GCA_030616025.1 Chloroflexota bacterium | reverse complement strand
GGAGGAATGGCTGTAAGCTTCTACCTCTATCGGCTTATGCAGCCTGCAGGCTGGCCTGAGGTGGGACAGGGGCGCGGGGAAGTTACGGTGTCAGTGGACTTAGTTCATGCTTGGGGCCGTCTTAAGCCTTTCTTCTTCGGCCCCGATCAATTGCCGTTCGTTGGGCTATTGACCTTATTGTGCCTCGTCGGCGTCGGCTATCTGCTCATGCGCTGTTGGCGTGAGGGGCCCAGTCAGCTATTTGACCCGGCTGACAGGGACACAGGTCTACTCTTCTTGACTGTGCTATTCGTCCTGGTACTGTTGGAGATGGTTTTCTTTGTGAGCGAAGGGAGGCTTGGGGTCCGGTATCTGTTCATGCTGGGTTCGGTCTTCTTCCTGATCGCGAGTGCAGTGCTCTTTACGTCCGTGGAATTCGTAGGCGGTCTGTTGAGGAAGCGCGACATGAGGATCGTGTTGTCGGGCCGCCACGGTGTGCTGGCAAAGCTTTTGCTCACGTGCGCGATATTGACGGTGGCAACTGTCTTCTCCCTACCCGCCTCTCTCGCGGCCGCCCATCGTCAAGAGTTGCCGTATGATGTGGCGTTCAAATACGTACGAGAGCATTTGAGGGACAAGGACGAGGTGATGACGTTCGCCACGTCTCCATGCGTCCTCTATCTGGGGAAGTGTGACTACGTAGCTGTACAGAAGGAGTTCCACGCCTACGCTACGCAGCGAGGAGACCACTGGGTGGAAGCCTGGGCTGGTGCACCGATCTTGTTCACCGACGACGCGCTTGAGAAGGCGGTAGAGGAAGCGTACAGGATGTGGTTCGTGATCGACCAGATGAGGTTCCGTACGCGGTACAGCTCTCGTTTCATCCAGTACGTGTGGGACCACATGGATTTGGTGATGAGGGAAGACGGAGTCTTCGTCTTTCTGGCTGAGCCGTCTCCCTATCCGCCTCCCCAGGTGGAGGGGAAGAGTTCTTTCATCCTGGGAGAGCAGGCCGTACTGGTGGGCTACAGCCTGAACAGCGATGTGTTCAGGCCTGAGGACGTGCTACGTCTGTCCTTGCGATGGGAAGGTCTGACCCACACGAGGAGAAGTTACAGCGTTTTTATGCATCTAGTGGGTGCAGACAGCGTCTTGTGGGCTCAGCGTGATGGTGCGCCAATGAAGGGTCTTCTGCCGACGAGTCACTGGGTAGCTGGCGAGAGGACAACAGATGTCCGAGAGATAAGGGTGCCCTCAGACATACCGACCGGGCGATATCGTCTGGAAGTGGGTATGTACGATCCAGACAGCTTGGAGCGCCTCGACGTCACCGATCAGGCAGGTAACGTTCTGGGAAACAGGATCATTCTTGACTATGTGCAGGTCCAACGCGAACCGCCCGAAGCCTCTGCGCCAGAACATCAGACCGGCGCCAATCTAGGAGATCTCGTAACGTTACTGGGATATGACTTGGCCGCAGCGGTCGTTAAGGCCGGCGAGCCCTTGGGTATGGTCCTCTATTGGACAGCGGATGCGGCGATCGAGCAGGACTATACTGTGTTCGTCCATTTGGCAGACGATACGGGCAGGATGTGGGGGCAAAGCGATAGTCAACCAGAGAAGGGCTTCTACCCCACATCCTACTGGGACGTAGGCGGAGTGATCAGGGACGAGCACGAGGTTATGGTTGACAGTGGGGCGCCACCGGGCATCTACGGCGTTGAGGTAGGTATGTACCTTTTGGGCACTGGTGAGCGCCTTTCATACATTGACCAAGAAGGTCGGGCGACGGGAGACGCCCTGATAGTGGGTGTCGTCGAGGTTCGTGATTAGCGCCGCGTAGCGCCGTGCGCCGACGGACGTCAGTCAACAGGCCTCTGGGTAGGCCGCCGGCCTGGTCAGGCTCTCGCGTCGGCCGGCCACAGGCATGGTCGTCACCGATATCGTGTCGTCAACTGCTCCATGACCCGCACCATCCTACAGAGGGAGCGGGGTTGCGTTCTCCCAGCATCATAGGCCCGCCACCTCGCTGTGGAGA
>JAUWYD010000343.1 GCA_030616025.1 Chloroflexota bacterium | reverse complement strand
GTCCTTTGCCACCGGTATATTTCTGGTCCTGGTATTCGCCATTTGGTTGAGACTGGTACCTGGCGTGACCGTATTCGCCAGCCAGCGAGCGCTCTTCGAAAGACCCGAAATGCTGATTCTGCCTGTCCTGACGCTCGCCCTGATAGAGCTGGGCTATGTGCTGCGCATCACGCGTGCCAGTATGGTGGAGGTGATGGAGACGGACTATATCCGCACGGCTTTCCTAAAGGGCCTGCCCTACCGGCGTATCGTCTTCAAACACGCTCTGCGTAACGCCTTAATGGCTCCTATCACGGTCATTATGTTACACGTCAATTGGCTGATGGGAGGGCTTGTAGTAGTGGAAGCGATCTTTGGCTTCCCGGGCTTGGGAAACTACATATTTGAGGCAGGGCTGTGGAAGGATGTCTTTGCCATCGAAGCGGCGGCCGTGGTGATGGTTTTCCTGGCCGTGGGAACGCAATTGGTAGCCGACATCATCTACACCTTCCTCAATCCTCGCATTCGGTATGCCTGAGCTTTGGCAAGCCGTAAGTCAGGAAGCTGGGAAAGGAGAGGTGAAGCTATGGCCATAGGGAAACAAGCCAGCGCTCCGGGCATCGCGACGCGCCGGTCGCTTGGGCAACCCTGTCGAGATGCGATTGCCCCCATTCTGGCCTCCAAAGTAGCGCTCGTAGGATTGGGGCTTGTAAGCTTCTGGATTCTGGTAGCTATCTTCGCACCCCTTATTTCGCCTTACGGTCCTCTGGAGCAGGACCCCGAGGCCATGAATCTGGGCCCCTCCGCGGAGCATCCACTGGGTGCCGATCACCTGGGGCGGGACCTTTGGGCTCGACTTATCTACGGCGCTCGAACTATCTTAGTCCTAGCCCCTTTGTCGGTGCTTTGCGCTCTAGCTATCGGTACCACCCTGGGACTGATAGGCGGCTACTTCGGCGGGTGGATAGACGAGATTGTGATGCGTGTTCTCGATGCAATAATGGCCTTTCCAGTTATCTTGCTTTACCTGATCATCATCGTTGCTCTGGGGCCTTCCGCTATAAACGTGGTAATTGCAATTACGATCGCTGGTGCACCAGGTATCGCCCGGCTAGTGCGCAGCTTGACCTTAGACATCCGCACGAGGGAGTACATCGCTGCGGCAGAGTTGAGAGGCGAAAACCCTTTCTACATAATGTTTGTGGAAATCCTGCCCAATGCCCGCGGTCCCATCATCGTGGATGTCATGCTGCGAATAGGCTATGCCGTTTTTGCCATCGGCACGCTGGGCTTCCTGGGCCTTGGTCTGCCACCCCCTGCACCTGACTGGGGCAGCATGGTCGCTCAAGGGCGCATCAATATCTGG
Organism: Chloroflexota bacterium; assembly: GCA_030616025.1. GTDB lineage: Bacteria > Chloroflexota > Anaerolineae > UBA7937 > B3-Chlor > B3-Chlor. Next base: position 810 of record JAUWYD010000343.1, on the reverse strand, counting down.
ATCAATCCCTGGGCCGTCTTGTGGCCGTCGCTGGCCATCTCGTCCCTGGTGATTGGGCTTAACCTCTTCGCCGATGGCCTACACGAGGAAACAATGCGCTATCAGTGAACAGTTGGGGAGTAGAGTATGGAAAATATAAAAACACCCGTCTTGAGAGTCGAAAACCTGGCCATCTCATATAAGATGCGTAAGGGCGAGGTGTCGGCGGTGCGTGATGTCTCCTTTGAGATCTATCGAGGAGAGGCTCTTGGCCTAGTGGGCGAATCGGGCTGTGGCAAGAGCACGGTTGCCTTTGGCATTGTCAACTTCCTAGATCGTAATGGCAGGATCCTTAATGGCAGCATACTCTTCCAGGGGCGAGAGCTGCGGGGGCGGAGCGAGGAGGAGCTACGCCGTCTGCGCGGCAACCAAATCTCCATGGTGTATCAGGATCCCTTAGCTGCCCTCAATCCATGCTTGCGCATCGGGGAGCAACTGAGCGAGGTATTGATCGTTCACCGCGGCCTCAGCAAGGAAGAGGCCTATGAAAAATGTATCGAGATGCTGAAAGGGGTATACATGCCCGACCCAGAGGCGATGATGCTCCGCTACCCTCATCAGCTCTCCGGCGGCCAGCAGCAGCGAGTGGTCATTGCCATAGCCCTGCTTAATAACCCGGCCCTCTTGATTATGGACGAACCGACCACCGCCTTGGACGTGACCGTGGAGGCAAGCGTGTTGGACCTGATCGCTGAGCTGCGGCGCGAATTCCACACGGCTATCCTGTACATCAGCCACAACCTGGGCGTCATCGCCTATGTCTCCGACAAG
>JAUWYD010000258.1 GCA_030616025.1 Chloroflexota bacterium | reverse complement strand
CCAACGCGAGGCGGGGCTAACCGTTTTCTTCACGGCCAGCGGCCTGTGGAACGGGAAAATCGAGAGATCGGCGGACGCCCCCCAGGAGTGGCTACGCTCCTGGTCTTCCCCTCCTGAGATGAAAGGCTTCCCCAAAACCTGCGGGTGACCGCTGGGACAAAGGGAGTCTAGTGGCAATAGCACAGCGTGTGCCGACCAGGAGCGCTGGTTCGGCGCAACTCGATACCCAAGCTCTTCTCAAGGAAGCGGCTTGGCTGTTATGTGACAGGAGGGATACAAGTGCATACCAAGAGAGTATTGAAGAAGATCTCCACCCCTTTTGAGGCCTTCGAACCCCAGGGGGCAATCCTCATGGTGAACATGGTGGATCCTCAGGTGAACACCATGAAGGTCTTTCTAGAAGCCATCGAAGGGGTGGGGATTCCTTTTTTTGCTGTGGCTAACAAGATGGACCTGGTGGATGGTGCCAGATGCGCCATGGTGGAAGAGGAGCTAGGGTTGAGTCTCATCGCCGCCTCCATGCTCACCATGGACGGGATGGACGGAATAAGGGCGCATATGGCAGAGACCTTCGCTCCCAAGGCTCGCGTCGCCGTGCTGGGAGTCTTCAACAGCGGTAAGACCAGTCTCATCAGCAACCTCACGGGATTGGACTTGGCCATAGGGAACCTGCCGGGCACCACTCTCGAATTCACCGCCTATGACTGCGACGACTATGTCCTGATTGACACGGTCGGCCAGATCATCGATGTGAGCAAACCTCTCATGGTCAGCGTGGACCTCGCGGACTGTCAGTCCACTCAGGACAAGATCGCCCGCATCTTGCGCCAGGATGCGGAGGGCATTCTGGCTACCCTGGAGATCGCCGTGCCCAGCATAGAGGCTGTTGTTGGCGTGCTCCGAGACCGCATCGAGGCTGGGAACAAGATCGTCGTCACCGGAGCAGGAGCAAGTGCCCTGGTGGCCATGGAGATGGCAGGACAGGGGCTGGAGACCGGTGTCCCCATCATGGTCTTCACCAACAACTTGGGTGACATGCAACCGGTCAGCTTTGCCAAGGGCGCCGGCGAGGAGGAGATGGGCTTGTCCAAGTACATGACCATGGCCATCAATGAGGGCGATGTGATGATTGGTATCTCGGCCAGTGGTGGCACTGGTTTCGTGTATGACGGCCTGGAGCGGGCCAGCCAGCGAGGCGGGATCACCGTAGCTATCACGGAGAACATAGATACGCCCCTTGGTCAAGCGGCTGACTATGTGATCAAGAGCAACGCCAAGCCGGAGGGGCCCTCGTCGAGCAAGATTCAGGCGGCACATTTGGCTATTGGCCATGCACTGCTGTTGACCCTTGCCGATGAGCGAGGCGTCACGGCTGATGACTCAGTGAGCTTCATGCTGCCTGAAGTGGTGCCCACCAAGAAGATGGGCATCAAGTAGCGATCGGGAGGTGACGTAGAGGTGTGTGGCATCGTTGGCTATGTGGGCCCCCGATTTGCCACCCCGATCCTGCTGGACGGGTTGCGGCGCCTGGAGTATCGAGGGTACGACTCGGCTGGCATCGCGGTTCTGAACCCTGTAGGCGAGATCGAGATAGAGAAGACCGAGGGGAAGCTGAAGAAACTGCTGGAAGCTCTGCAGGACGGAGGCCCCCCGGGGTTCCTGGGTCTGGGTCATACCCGCTGGGCAACCCACGGTCTGCCCAATGAGGCGAATGCCCATCCTCACGCTGATTGCCAGCGGCGCATAGTCCTCGTTCACAATGGCATCGTTGAGAACTACTCGTCACTGAGGGAAGAGTTGTTGGCTCGTGGTCACGAATTCGTCTCTCAGACAGACACGGAGGTGCTGGCTCATCTTTTCGAGGAGAAGTATGACAGGCTGGCTAAGGATGGGCATGGAGTGCCCATCCTGCCGGAAGCAGTAAGGCGTGGTCTGAACAGGGTGCGCGGAGCGTACGCCATTGCCGCGTTCTGCCGCGACGAGCCTCAAGTCCTGGTCGGGGCCCGTCTCTTCTCCCCGTTGATCATCGGCCTGGGACAGGGAGAGAACTACTTGGCCTCCGACATACCGGCTATCATGCGGCACACCCGCAGGGCAATGGTGATGGACGACGGTGAGGTTGCGGTCCTGACCCCAGAGGGGGTGGCAATACGCACCTTGGAAGGGGAGGAAATGCACCGCGAGCCGCTGCAAATCACCTGGACTCTCGAATCCGCGGAAAAGGGGGGTTATCCTCACTTCTACCTCAAGGAGGTGCACGAGCAGCCTCAGGCGATCACAAACACACTGCGTGGTCGCCTCGACGGTAAGCGAGTCACCTTGTCGGAGTGGGCCCATCTAAACCTGAGTGAGGTGAACAGAGTCACTATCGTGGCCTGCGGCTCCTCCTGCTATGCAGGTCTGGTGGGCAAGCTGCTCATAGAGAAATGGGCCGGGCTTCCCGTGGAGGTGTCGGTCGCATCAGAATTCCGCTATCGTGCGCCCCTCATGGATGAGAGAACACTCATCCTGCTCGTCACCCAGTCCGGGGAGACGGCGGATACTTTGGCTGGCTTTCGGCTGGCCAAGGCCCACGGGGCGCTCACCATTGCCTTGACCAACGTGGTGGGAAGCTCTGTCACCCGAGGCGCTGATGCGACGTTCTACCTTCAAGCTGGACCCGAGATAGGTGTGGTAGCCACCAAGACCTATACCACCGAGCTGGTCGCATTGGGTCTCCTCGCCCTGGACCTGGGCCGGAAGCGGGGCCTTCTCAGCGAGGCCGAGGTGGGAGGGGTGGTGGAGGAGTTGCGTGAGTTGCCAGCCAAGATACAGCAGACCCTGAATGGTGAGGGGCTTGTCGCTGAAACTGCCAGTCGGTATTCCGATAGGCAAAGCTTCTTCTTCATCGGGCGCAACTTTGGCTATCCTACAGCTTTGGAGGGGGCTCTCAAGCTGAAAGAGATAAGCTACATCCATGCCGAGGCATATCCAGCAGGGGAACTCAAGCACGGGGCCATCGCCATGTTGGACTCTGGCTTTCCAGTGTTTGCCATCGTTCCCCAGAGTGATACCTACGAGAAGGTCGTCAGTAACATACAGGAGGTGCGGGCGCGGCGGGC
>JAUWYD010000008.1 GCA_030616025.1 Chloroflexota bacterium | reverse complement strand
CGCGACAGCAGCGATGGAGGAACTCGATCCTGAGGTCGTGGACATGGATGACCCCGAGCAGGCGGCGATCTACAAGACGGTTCAGGTACTGCAAAACAAGATTATCTATGCGGATGGGTACCTACAGATCTAGGTCCATCGCCTCGCCATGAGTGTGACCTCCACTGGAAGAGGAGGGTTGGTGGCATGCCGGAAAGCAAGTCGAACACAGCACCTATTGGAGCCGTATTGGTCGTCGGTGGCGGCATCGGAGGCATGCAAGCTGCCCTTGATCTGGCCGAAGCAGGTATCAAGGTCTACCTGGTGGAGAGCAAGAGCGCGATTGGGGGCCATATGGCGCAGTTGGACAAAACCTTCCCCACCAATGACTGCGCCATGTGTATCATGTCTCCCAAGATGGTGGACGTGGGCCGGCACATCAACATCGAGGTCTTGACCAACACCGAAGTGGTCGGAATCGAGGGGGACGCCGGTAACTTCACAGCCATACTACGAGTGAAGCCCCGCTACATCGATCTGGAGAAGTGCACCGGCTGCGGTGACTGTGCCAGCGTCTGTCCCATTCTGCTACCGAGTGAGTATGAGGAAGGACTCACTACTCGGCACGCTGCGCACCGGCTCTATCCGCAGGCAATCCCTCATGCCTTCACTATCGAGAAGACTGGGCTTGCGCCTTGTCGGGAAGCATGTCCGACCGGACAACGAGCGCAGGGTTACATTGCGCTGATCAGGGAAGGGCGATACGAGGAGGCTTTGAGGGTCATCAAGGAAGACAACCCCTTCCCGGCCATCTGTGGCCGCATCTGCAATCACCGCTGCGAGGACGCGTGCAACCGTGGCTTGATAGATGAATCCATCGCCATCGCGTCGCTCAAACGATTCGTCACCGATCAGGTCTACTCCAAGCCACGGCAACCGGTGGACCCCATGCCACGGACACGCCAGGAGCGAATCGCCATCGTGGGCGCTGGACCTGCTGGATTGACGGGGGCTCAAGACCTGGTCAAGTTAGGCTATGGTGTTACTGTCTTTGAGGCCTTGCCCGTGGCGGGAGGAATGCTTCGCGTCGGCGTACCGGAGTACCGCCTGCCAGCGGAGTTGATCCAGCGCGAAGTCGATGACATCCTGGATCTAGGCGTAGAATTGAAACTGAACACTCGAATAGACAACCTCCAGGAATTGATGGACGAGGGCTACGGCGCCATCTTCCTGGCTGTGGGCGCGCACGAGGGCAAGAAGATGAGCATCCCCGGCGCAGACCTGGAGGGCACGATGATCAGTATCGTGTTTCTCCGGGACGTGAGGTTGGGTCAAGAGGTTGAGCTAGGTAGGAAAGTGAGCGTGGTGGGCGGCGGCGACGTCGCCGTGGATGCTGCCCGCACCGCGCTCCGAGTGGGAGCGGAGGAGGTCACCATCGTTTACCGGCGTTCCGAGGCGGAGATGCCATGCCGTCGTGAGGAACTGGAGGGCGCTAAGGACGAGGGCATCCGCTTCGAACTGCTGACCAACCCGGTACGCGTCCTCGGCGAGGAAGCGGGGCGAGTGACCGGCATAGAATGTGTCAAGATGGAATTGGGTGAACCCGACGAAAGCGGACGCCGCAGACCCGTTCCTATCCCTGGCACTGAACACGTGATCCCCACCGACAATGTTGTCTTCTCCATCGGACAAGCAGCGGGTCTCTCGTTCATTCCCGAAGACAGCCAGGTGGCGAGTTCTTCCTGGGGAACTATCGTTGCTGACTCAGAGACGTTGGCCTGCGGTCGTCGCGGCGTCTTCGCTGGCGGGGACGCCGTTGCTGGGACCGCTTTCGTGATCGAAGCTGTGGCCGATGGTCACCGGGCGGCGGCCTCCATCCATCGCTACCTGAGCGGCGAGGAGTTGCCACCTCTCAAGCCTGAGCTGCCCGTGGTCGAGATGGCTTCCGAAGAAGCCGAAGCAAGGATGCAGGAGCTGAAGTTCTCTCGCCAGGGCCGTCTGGGGATGCCGGCGTTGCCCGCCGCTGAGCGCAGGTTGAACTTCGCAGAGGTGGAACTGGGCTACACGGAAGAGATGGCCCAGGCAGAGGCAGCGCGTTGCTTGCAGTGTGGGATTTGCTCAGAATGCCTGGCTTGCGTGTACACCTGCCAGGCCGGAGCCATCAACCATGAAGACACAGAGCGGACGAGAGAGATTGGCGTAGGCGCCGCAATCCTCGCTCCCGGCTTCGAGGCCTACCACGCTGAGCTGTCAGAGGAGTTCGGTCTTGGAAGGTACCCCAACGTGGTGACCAGCATCCAGTTCGAACGTCTTCTCTCCGCCTCCGGCCCAACCGAAGGTCATGTGAAGCGTCCATCCGATGGCGAGCGCCCGCGTAAGATAGCTTTCCTGCAATGCATTGGCTCACGGGATCAAGCCCACGACTATTGCTCCTCAGTCTGCTGCATGTATGCCACCAAAGAGGCCATCATGGCCTGCGAACACGAGCCGGATACCCAGATCCACGTCTTCATGATGGACATGAGAGCCTTCGGCAAAGGCTATCTGGAGTACTACCGCCAAGCCCAGGAGAACTACGGGATCAAGTACACCTATTCCCGCATCTCCACCCTGAAAGAGGACCCTGAGACCAGAGATCTCATCGCCAGGTACTACACAGATGACGGTAAGCTGCAGGAGGAGAGCTTCGATCTCGTCGTCCTCTCCGTAGGCATGGAAATGTCACCCCAGGTCAGGGAACTGGGACAGGCATTGCACATCGAGCTGGACGAGTACGGTTTCTGTCACACTCTGGAATTCCAGCCCTTGGAGACCAGCCGGCCAGGGATCTTTGCCTGCGGCCCGTTCGTCGAACCCAAGGACATCCCGGAGACGGTGGTGGAGGCCAGTGCGGCAGCGAGCAAGGCTGAAAGCCTTCTGGCCAAGGTCAGGGGAACCTTGACCCAAGGAAAGGACTATCCGCCGGACCGAGACGTTTCGCAGGAGGAGCCGCGTGTCGGCGTTTTCGTTTGCCACTGCGGCTCCAATATAGGGGGCTTCCTCGATGTACCCAGTGTGGCGGAATATGCCAAGACACTGCCTTTCGTCGTGCACTCCGAGGACAATCTCTACACCTGCTCTCAGGATTCCGTGGAATTGATCAAGCAGAGGATTCACGAGCATGACCTGAATCGAGTAGTCGTAGCTTCCTGCACTCCCCACACTCACGAACCCATGTTCCAGGATACCATCCGTCAGGCGGGCCTGAACGAACACCTCTTCGAGATGGCTAACATCCGCAATCAATGCTCCTGGGTTCACTCTCACGACTGGGACAGGGCAACGGAGAAAGCCAAGGAATTGGTGCGTATGTCGGTGGCCAGGGCCGCCCTCTTGGAGGCTCTACATAAGGTGGACCTGCCCCTGCATCATTCAGCGCTGGTTATCGGTGGAGGCGTAGCTGGTATGAACGCAGCCCTGTCGCTGGCCGATCAGGGGTTTCCTGTACATCTGATCGAGCGCACGGCGAAGCTCGGGGGAAACCTGCGTCACGTCCGGTACACCTTTGATGACGCCGATCCACAAGCCCACCTGCGAGATCTCATCCACCAGGTGGAGAATCATGATCTGATCACCGTATACAAGGAAACTGAGCTGAAGGAGACCTCAGGCTTCGTGGGCAATTTCTCGTCGCGCCTCAGGGTCAACGGTGACGAGAGGACCGTGGAACACGGCGTGGTCATAGTGTCCACCGGCGGGCAAGAGTATCGAGGAGATGAGTACCTCTACGGACAGGATGATAAGATCCTAACGCAGCAAGAGTTTGAAATCAAAGTAGCCGAGGCTCCTGACGAGATAGCCAGAGTACACGACGTAGTAATGATCTTGTGTGTGGGGCCAGGCACTGAATACTGCAGCCGCATCTGCTGTGCAGGAGCCATGAAGAACGCGCTGAAGATCAAGGAGCTCAATCCGCAAGCCAACATAAACATTCTGTTTAGGGATATCCGCACCTATGGCTTCCAGGAGAGGTACTATCGTCAAGCCCTCGAAAAAGGCGTGATCTTCGTGCGCTACGACGACAGCAGGCTGCCGCAGGTGAGTGCCGACGGTCAGCTGAAGGTGCGATTCTGGGAGCCAGCCTTGGCGGAAGAGATACTGGTTCAGCCAGATCTCTTGATCCTCAACACGGGCATCGTGGCGGCCGAAGGAGCCCAGGAATTGGCATCCTCACTCAAGGTCCCATGCGGACTGGACAACTTCTTCCTCGAAGCACACATCAAGTTGCGTCCCGTGGACTTCGTCACCGAAGGCATCTTCATGGCCGGGTCCGCTCACTATCCCAAGTTCTTGGAGGAATCCATTGTCCAAGCTCAAGCGGCGGCGGCACGAGCGGCGACAATCCTGAGCCAAGAAACCTTGAGCGGTGGTGGCGTGGTGGCAATGGTGGATAGTGAGAAATGCACGGGTTGCATCACCTGCGTGCGGGTCTGCCCTTATCACGTGCCCGTGATCAACTCCTCTCTCAGAGGGGCCGGAGGCATTCTGGGAGCAGCTCAGATCGAAATGGCCCCCTGTCAGGGCTGCGGCATCTGCGCTGCGGAGTGTCCAGCCAAGGCAATCCAATTGATGCACTACACGGACGCCCAGGTGATGGCCGAGGAGAAGGCCCTGTTTGAGAAGGTTCCAGCGACCTGATCGGGGGTAGCAGCGATGAACGAGTTCGAACCGCAAATCGTAGCTTTCTGTTGTCACTTTTGTGCCTATGCTGCTGCTGACTTGGCCGGTTCCTTGCGCCTACAATATCCCACCAACCTCAAGGTCATACGGCTGCCCTGTACTGGCAAGCTGGATACCCTGCACGTTCTCAAGGCTTTCGAAGAGGGAGCCGACGGAGTCATGGTAGCCGGTTGACTGATGGGAGACTGCCATTACCTGGAAGGTAATGTAAGGGCGGAACGCAGGGTAGAGTACGCCAAAGGGCTGTTAGATCAGATAGGCCTGGGAGCCGACCGTCTGGAGATGCATCTCATCTCCTCGGCGATGGGCCGAGAGTTCGCTGAGACAACGGTGGAAATGACCGAGCGAATGAAGCAACTGGGCCCAAGCCCGCTACGAAGAAGAGGAAACGAGAAATGATCGTAGGCGAACAGAAACCGCTGGAGGAGATCAAGGAGCTAGTTGCCGACTACGAGAGGATTCTCGTTCTCGGGTGCGGCACGTGCGTGACGGTATGCTTCACCGGCGGCGAGAAGGAAGTGGGCATCCTGGCATCCAGCCTGCGCATGGCCACCAAGATCGACGGCCAAGGGAAAGTCTTCGACGAAGATACCGTTCAGCGACAGTGTGAGTGGGAGTTCTTGGACGCCGTTGAGCAAGAGATCAAAGAACACGATCTCATCCTGTCCACGGCTTGTGGCATCGGGGTCCAGGCGATAGTGGAGCGGTTTCCGCAAGCTCGCGTGGCGCCTGCGATCAACACCACGTTTCTCGGTCTTCCGGAAGAACATGGACTCTGGACCGAGCGGTGCGCTGCCTGCGGGGAGTGCATGCTGCACCAGACCGCAGGCGTTTGCCCCATCGCTCGTTGCGCTAAGAGTCTAATGAACGGGCCCTGCGGAGGCTCGCAGGATGGCAAGTGCGAGATAGACCCGGAGGTTGCATGCGCCTGGCAGCTAATCTACGATCGCCTGAAGGCACAGGGGCGACTGGATCAGATGTTGGAGATTACGCCGGCCAGGGACTGGTCTACCAGCCGAGACGGAGGTCCCCGCAGACTGGTGAGGCAGGATCTGCGCATAGACTGACATCATCAAGAACAGGAGATTACCGTACGTGGCAGCGTCGGACACCGAGGAATATCCGGTACTTTGGCTTCAAGGCGGAGCGTGTACGGGTTGTTCCGTATCAGTACTCAATTCGGTGAGCCCCAATGCGAAGAACATCCTCATTGACGAGGTCATCCCCGGCAAGCACATCAATGTCCGATTCCATACAACTTTGATGGGTGGGTCCGGCGATTCGGTAGTGGCCGAACTGGAACGGACGCGGGAAGAAGCCAAAGGAGCCTACCTCCTAGTAGTGGAAGGCTCCGTACCACTGGGCGCCGATGGCGTCTATGCGGTGATTGGGGAGCGGGACGACGAAGGGATTTCCATGCACTCATGGGTGAAATCCCTCGGCCAAGACGCCCTGGCTGTCATCGCCGTGGGCACTTGCGCAGCCTTTGGAGGCATCCCGGCGGGAGCTCCCAACCCCACTGAATCAGCCAGCGTGCAGCAGGTCTTCTCCGCAGAGGGGATAGACACACCCTTGATCAATGTTTCAGGCTGCGCACCCCATCCTGATTGGTTCGTGGGCACGGTAGCCAGCCTCCTGATCCAAGGGCTTCCTAAGGAGGGAGAGCTAGATGAGTTCCGTCGGCCCAAGGCTTTCTATGGACAGCTGATCCATGAGAACTGCCCGCGCCGGGCCTACTTCGATGAGGGCAAATTCGCGAAGAAGCTTAGCGACCCATACTGTCTGTATGAAGTGGGGTGCAAGGGACCGGTAACGCACGCCGACTGTCCCATCCGACTCTGGAACAACGGTGTGAACTGGTGTGTAGGTAGCGGCGCCCCTTGCATAGGTTGCGTGGAACCCACTTTCCCCGACGTGGTTGCGCCGGTGTATGAGAAAATCACTGATGAGGCTTTGCCAAACATCGGAGCAGAATGAAGAAGGAACAGACTAGCTTATGGGTAAGATAGTCATTGATCCCATCACCCGCATTGAAGGCCACCTGAAGATCGAAGCCGTGGTGGAAGACGGCGTCGTCAAGGATGCAAGGAGTTCGGGCACACTGTTTCGAGGCTTCGAGTTGATTCTACGTGGCAGAGACCCGCGCGATGCTTCCCAATTGACGCAGCGTATTTGCGGCGTGTGTCCGCAAGTGCACGCTACGGCGTCGGTCTTATGCCTGGATAGCGCCTTTGGCGTTGCCGACAAGATCACTGACAACGGCAGGATCATTCGCAATCTGCTCTTGGGCGCGAACTATGTTCAGTCCCACATGTTGCACTTCTACCACCTGGCAGCGCTGGACTATGTGGATGTGACGAAGGTGGCCACGTACGAGGGGGACAACGCCGCTCTGAACTCCATCAAGAGCTTCATCGCCCGCGGGGAGTTGGGTCCTTTCGTGCCTCGCTACGAGGGGGACTATCGGTTGTCAGATGAGATGAATAGAGCGGCTACAGCTCACTATGTGGAGGCTCTACGGCTAAGGCGGAAGGCTCAGGAGATGCTGGCCCTCTTTGGCGGCAAGATGCCGCACAACTGCGCCACAGTTGCAGGAGGGGTGACTGAGCACCCTACCGTGGACAAGATAACCTCTTTCCTCTGGAGACTGAATGAGATAAGGGACTTCATTGACAACACCTACATTCCAGACGTGCTGGGTGTTGCCGAGGCCTATGCCGACTACTTCTCAATAGGGGCAGGCTGCGGCAATCTGCTGGCTTACGGCGTCTTTGACCTGGACGGTTCAGAACCAGACTACTTGAGGAGAAAGCGACTTTTCCAATCCGGTACTGTCTCGACGGACTTGATGCTTGGAGACGTGGATGCCAGGAGAATCGCAGAATATGTCAAGCACTCTTGGTTCGCCGACTCCAGCACTGGCAGCTATCCCGGACTGGGTGAGACGGTGCCTCAACCAGGCAAGGCCAAAGCATATTCGTGGGTGAAGTCTCCCCGGTATGATGGGAAAGTGTATGAAGTAGGTCCATTGGCCCGCATGATGGTCAACCATGTCGCTGGAGATCCTACAGTCAAAGGACTGGTGGATCCAGTCTTGTCTCGCTTCGAGGCCGGGCCAGGAGCCCTGTTCTCCGTGCTAGGACGCCATGCAGCACGGGCATTAGAGTGCAAGTACGTGGCCGATTCGATGGCCGATTGGGTGCTGCAGCTCAAGCCTGGTGAACCGGTATATACGGAATACGATATCCCCGAGAAGAGTTCAGGGATGGGATTAGTGTGCGGTCCTCGAGGGGCGCTAGGCCACTGGATCAAGATCGAGGATCACAAGATCGCCAACTACCAGTGCGTTGTGCCCACCACCTGGAACGCATCCCCAAGGGATGACGAGGGGCAACCAGGGCCTATCGAACAGGCGCTCATAGGGACCAAGATCAAGGATGAAGAGAACCCCTTTGAGATCGTGCGCATTGTTCGCAGCTTCGACCCTTGTCTGGCGTGCGCCGTCCATGTGATAACACCGAAAGGTTCGGATTTGGGGCGTTTTCGTATCTCGTAGAGACTTCAGCCTGGCACGCAGTGGCATCTGCGGACTGGGGCTGAGCCTTTGAGAGAGTTGTGTCCAGATGATCCCCATACAACTGCTGACTAAGGTCTGTATCTTCGAAGAACTCACGGACAATCAACTCCAAGAGATAGCCAGCCTGTGCAGAGAAGAAATCCATGTTGCTGGCGCGTTGATCTGCAAGGAAGGCGACCCGCCGCGGAAACTGTACATCCTCCGCGAAGGAAAAGTTACCTTGGAGATGGGCGTGCGACTGTGGCCGGAATCCAGGGTCAGGGAGATGACAATCGAAACCTTGACGCCAGGCGAGCCATTTGCCCTGTCTGCATTGACAGGATCAGAGGTTCTTACGATGTCTGCTCGGGCAGTGGATAGGTCCAAGCTGATCGTCTTGGACGGCAATGACCTGCAACGATTAATGGACGTGGATCATGACATGGGTCACACGGTCCGTGGCGGCCTTGCCAACCTAGTCTCCATAAGGCTCAGAGACACCAGGCTCAAGCTGACGGAACTCCTCGGTCAGAGTCAGATTGCACGCGAACAGACACCTGAGGAGTCCACAGCGATTCGAAGGATACAGTACGGTGTCAACTTCAGATGGATCGCTGTAGTGGGTGTGATTCTCATCACAGTCGTCGCTAATCTGGTCTTCGGGATAACCTTTCCAACCCTCCCCGTCTTCGTCATCGCCATGGTGATCGCTTTGTACAACCTCGCCTTCTGGCGATACACCGAGCGGTTGGAGTCTGAAGAACCCGCCCACGTGATATCGAAGGTTAGAAGGTATGTGTGGGTGCAATCGGCTGCCGACTTGGTCGCAACCACAGCCATCATCCATTTTGCCGGAGGAGTCGAGAATCCTCTCATTCTCTATTACGTTTTTCACGTTATCTTGGCCAGCATCATACTGCCTTACAGATTCGCGTACCTGCTGGCAACCTTCGCAGTCGGTTTGTTCACGACGTTGGTTGGTCTGGAATACTTCCAAGTTATTCCCCACGTTCACCTGGAGGGACTTGTGCCTCCCGACCTGTACCTTCAGACACCTTACGTCCTGGCGGTCCTCTTCGGCTTTGGCACCACTCTGTATATCAGTGCCTACCTGACCACGGCCATAGCCGGTGAGCTGCGAAAGAGACAGCGGGAAACCGTTGCCCTGCGAGACCGGCTAATCCTGGAGGCCGAGGAACTGCTCAAGGCCAACGAAGAACTGGTGAGGCTGGACAGGTTGAAGACCTACTTCTTGGCCATGGCGTCTCACGATTTGAAGACACCGCTGGCAGCCGTGCAGAGTTATCTGCAGGTGATGCTTGGCGGGTTCGTCGGCGAACTGAGCGACGAGCATAGCCACATGCTGAAAAGAAGCAGCGTGAGAATACAGGAGCTCTTTGATCTTATCAACCGTTTCTTGGACCTGGCCCAGATCGAGAAAGGCAAAGTCGTCGAGGAGATGGAGATGATGTCCCTGCAGGACGTACTCAACTCCTGCGTGGAAGACATCGAAGTGCTTGCCACGGAGAAGTCCCAGAAACTGATAGCTGAGATCCCATCTGATTTGCCAGCGACCTATGGTTCTGCGAACCATTTGAGGCAAGTGATAACCAATCTGTTGAGCAATGGTGTCAAGTTCACGCCGGAAGGGGGATCCATCACGCTGCGGGCACAGGAAAAGGACACCCACATTGAAGTAGCCGTCATGGACACCGGAGTGGGCATACCTCCAGAAGATCTACCGCGTTTGTTCGAACAGTTCTTTCGGGGCAAAGGAGCCGCCACTGCCAAAGGTACGGGCTTGGGCCTTTCCATTGTCAAGAGAATTGTGGAAGCACATCAAGGTGAGATCTGGGCTGAGTCACCCTATATCGAAGGGGAGCCTGGAGCGAGATTCGTGTTCACTCTGCCCAAGGGCCAACCAGCGGGGATAAAGGTCTTTGGCGACTAGCACCTAGGAAAGCTATTGGGAGCAGGTGAGGCAGCATGAAGAGTGGAAGCAATCTGGAGAAAGTGTTGACCGAAGGCCACTTCGCGGTGACGTCAGAGATGGGGCCTCCCAAGGGCACCAGCGCCGACTTCGTTCGGAAGACTGCCGAGCACCTCAAGCACTGCTGTGATGCCATGAACGTCACCGATAACCAGACAGCCATCGTACGCATGTCCAGTCTGGCAGCCTGCGCCATCCTGAGGCAGATGGACATAGACCCTGTGATGCAGATGGTGACCCGTGACAGAAACAGACTGGCTATGCAGAGCGACATCCTCGGAGCGGTGGCGCTGGGCATACGCAACCTGCTGTGCCTTACCGGTGATCACCAGAAATTCGGAAACCACCCCACTGCCAAGAATGTCCACGACCTTGACTCGATCCAACTGGAGCAGATGATCAAGACGATGAGAGATGAGGGATTGTTCATGAGTGGGGACAAGATTTCTGGTGATGTGCCGATCTTCATCGGGGCCGCTGCCAACCCTTTCGCAGACCCTTTCGAGTTTCGGGTGCTACGGCTCGCCAAGAAGATCAAGGCAGGCGGCGATTTCATTCAGACGCAGGCAGTCTTCGACATCCCTCGCTTCACGAAGTGGATGGAGATGGTGCGGGATCAGGGACTCCACGAACAGGTCTATATTCTGGCTGGATTGATACCGATGAAATCTGCCGGGATGGCCCGCTACATGAAGAAATACGTGGCCGGCTTGATGATCCCTGATGAATTGGTCAAGAGGATGGCAGGCGCCTCGGATGCCAAGGAGGAAGGTGTCAACATCGCTTGTGAGTTGATAGAGCAGATCCGGGACATCCCTGGCGTTCGCGGAATACACATCATGGCTGTGGCCTGGGAAAAGATCGTGCCGGAGATTGTGGAGAGAGCACAGCTCTTGCCTAGACCCATTGTGTGACGTTGAGAACTGGGGGGAGAAATGGAGACGCGGCCGAAGTTGTTGGTGGTTGATGATGATCCTGATATACTGGACGCCATCACGACCATTCTCGGAACCCAACCCTACTCCCTAGACACGGCCCGTGACGGGGTAGAGTGCATGGACAAGGTGAGGGAAGACACCCCAGACCTGATCATCTTGGACCTCTTGATGCCCAGGAAGGATGGTTTCGCTGCCGTTCGAGAACTGCGGCAGAATCCCAAATACGCCAAGTTACCGATCCTTATCTTGACTTCGGTAAGAGAGGATGCAAGCCGCAGACGGTATGAACTGGAGACTGGATTGGCGATGGATGTCCAGGACTATGTTGAGAAACCCATCTCGCCCATGGAGCTCATCGAACGGGTGAAATCGTTGCTAGTGAGCAGCAAGTAGATAGTTCGTATTCGAGAACCAGACTTGGAGGAGGCAAATGGCTGACCCGGCGAAGATACTACTCGTTGACGATGACCCTGACTTTGTGGAGGCGACAAAGATCGTCTTGGAGAGTGCACCCTACGACGTGGCCGTGGCTTACAATGGCGACGAGGCGCTGCAGAAAGTCAGCGAAGTCAACCCAGATCTGATCATCCTGGACATCATCATGCCTGAGCAGGATGGCTTCAAGGTCTGCGAAGCTCTCAAGAGCGACCCGGAACTAGCGCAGATACCGGTTATCATGCTGACCAGCCTATCACAGCGGATGGGTGAGACGGCCTTTTCTCTGACCGACGGGATGATGCTGGAGGCGGACGACTACGTGGACAAGCCGGTCACTCCCGACGAACTGCTCAACTGCGTGAAGAAGTTCCTAGAAAGACGAACACAGTAGCTAATATGGCCGGGCGATAGGTTCTGACCAGGAGAACCACTCTCTCCGGAGCGCGATTACAGAAGGGGAAACGTTAGGAAATGCTTGTCTCTGAACAGAAACCTTTGGAAGAGATCCTGCAGTCCCTAGATGGCGATAGCAAAATCTTCCTGCTAGGTTGCCGGGGTTGCGCCGAGGCATCTCACACCGGCGGAGAGCAAGAAGTCCGGACCATGAAAACCAATCTTGAAGAGGCCGGCAAGGATGTCTCGGGCTGGACCGCGCTGGACTTTCTGTGCCAGAAAGCCCTGATTAAGACAGGTCTACAGGCTTTGCGCGATCAGATCTTGGCCAGCGATTCGCTCCTGGTGATGTGTTGTGGTGTCGGTGTGCAAGCTACGGCAGCGGTCGTGGATAAGGTCGTACATCCCGGCTGCAACACTCTCTCGATGGGCGGCGCACAAGGCGAATGGCGCGGTAGCGAGCGCTGCGCGGAGTGCGGTGCCTGCCTGTTGGACTACACGGGTGGTATCTGCCCCATCACCGCCTGCACCAAGAGCCTGATCAATGGAACCTGCGGCGGCACTCGTGATGGCAGA